>JBEIFO010000153.1:0-5301 GCA_040382375.1 Crocinitomicaceae bacterium | reverse complement strand
CCGCGTGGCCAAATGTGCAAACAGTCGATGCGCATTTTATGCGTGCCGTCTTCGTTGGCTGGAATCTCTAATTCCTTGTAGCCGTGGTCTAAATAGGCTTGCGAATATTCGTTGCGATCAAGTTTCGTCATTCGTGCTCGAACGGCGCTGAAGGCACCGTCTGTTCCGAAAATCTGATCGAATTGTTGACGGACGTGTTCGCCGTTTTTCCCTTCGAAAACAATGGTGTTGGTGTCGAGTTCAACATCGACACATTTGTGTTCGAAATTGAGTGAAACGTTTTCAAATTCTGCTGCGCATCTCACCAAGGTCTGATTCAGAATTCCTCTTGAAACACTGTATATGGCTTGCCCTTCTTTTCCGTAAGGTTGGTAGGTAAGCTCACCATTCACGGCGTGCATCAATCTTCCGCTCATTGGAAGGGCAACCTCTTCAATTTCTTTGCGAATGCCAGCGCCTTCGAGGCCTTTCCAACCGCGATCGCTTAGCGCGAGGTTAATGCTTTTTCCTTGAACAACTTTCACGTTGCGAATGTCTGAGCGACGATCGAAAACCGACACCGTGTATCCGCGTTTCGCAAGGTATACCGCCCATAAACTTCCAACTAATCCTGCCCCTACAATGGCAACGTTTTTTTTGCTCATATTAGATAGCGTTTAATGCATTTGTTAAATCTTCAATCAAGTCTTCTGCGTCTTCAATTCCAACGCTTAATCTCAACAAGGAATCGGTGATTCCGCTTTTTTCTCTTTCGGCTTTTGGTATAGAAGCGTGAGTCATTGAGGCCGGGTGACCAAGTAATGATTCAACTCCACCGAGTGATTCGGCTAAGGAGAATACACGAACGTTCTGTGCAAGTATTGAAGCGTCTTCGAAACGATCTCCTTTCAAGCTGAAGGAAATCATTCCACCGAAATCACGCATTTGTTTTTTTGCCACTTCATGATTCGGATGCGAAGGAAAACCAGGCCAGTAAACCTTTTCAACCTTTGGATGGTTAGCCAAGAAGTTCGCTACTACAACACCGTTCGAACAATGTCTTTCCATGCGGACATGCAATGTTTTCAATCCGCGGAGTACCAAGAAACTGTCTTGTGGACCCGGCGTTGCGCCGCATGAATTCGCAATGAATGCCAATTGCTCGTATAAGTTGTCGTCGTTGGTGCACAAGGCGCCCATCACAACATCGCTGTGCCCGTTCAAATATTTTGTAGCGCTATGCATAACAATATCCGCGTTCATGTCTAACGGATTTTGAAGGTATGGCGAAGCGAAAGTGTTGTCAATGACAGAAATCAAATTGTGCTTTTTTGCGAGCGCCACGCATCTTTCAATGTCTATGATTTTCATCATGGGGTTGGTTGGAGTTTCCACCCAAAGCATTTTCGTTTTTTCGTTAACTGTCTTTTCAAGCAAATCGAAATCGTGCATGTCTACAAAGTGAAAAACAATTCCATACTTCGCGAAAACCTTAGTGAACATGCGGTAGCTTCCGCCGTATAAGTCATCGGTAGCAATGACTTCATCGCCAGGAACAAGAAGTTTAATGATTGCATCTGCGGCACCCATTCCGCTCGAAAAACACAAGCCGTGCTTTGCATTTTCCAATTCAGCCAAACAACGTTCCAGTGCAACACGCGTGGGGTTTTTACCGCGCGCATAAGCATATCCTTTGTGAACTCCTGGAGATTCTTGAACGTAAGTTGAAGTCTGATAAATAGGAGTCATGATGGCTCCTGTAGTTGGATCGGGCTCTTGTCCCGCATGAATGGCTTTGGTTCCGAAACGCATGGTAAAATTTTTCCGCAATTTACACCGAAGCGCTCACAAACAAGCAGAACTATTTACACGTTCTTTTCAATATACTTGATGATTTGTCCAGCAATATCCACACCCGTTGCTATTTCAATTCCTTCTAGGCCTGGTGAAGAGTTTACTTCAATAATTAGTGGACCTCTTTCGCTGCGAAGCATGTCTACACCTGCGATTCCTAATTTCATAGCATTTGCTGCTTTAATGGCTGCAATTTCCTCTTCAAGGGTAAGCTCAATAACTTTTGCTGTTCCGCCTCTATGAAGGTTGCTTCTGAATTCTCCTTCCTTCGCTGTTCGCACCATAGCACCAACAACATGTCCATCTACTACAAAAGCACGAATGTCTTCTCCGCGAGATTCTTTAATGAACTCTTGAACGATGACGCGGGCTTTCAAACCGTTGAAAGCTTCAATTACTGAAACCGCGGCTTTTTTGTTTTCAGCAAGAACAACTCCCAAACCTTGTGTTCCTTCTAAAAGCTTTATGATTACCGGTGCTCCGCCCACTTCTCTCAACGTGCGTTCCACGTCTTTTGAATAATTAGTGAAAACTGTTTTTGGAAGACCTAATCCAGCACGAGATAATATCTGTAAGCTGCGCAGTTTATCGCGTGAACGAACCAATGCTTGAGATTCCACTGCCGTGAAAACATTCATCATTTCGAACTGACGAACCACAGCGGTTCCGTAAAAAGTTACAGAAGCACCAATACGCGGGATGACCGCATTGACTCCAGTTATTTCTTCGCCGCGATAGAGCACTTTCGGCTTTTTCTTTTCAATAACTAAGTCGCATTTCGAATGGTCTATAACGCGAATTTCGTGGCCTCTTTTCTGAGCGGCCTCAACTAAACGCTTGGTGCTATAAAGCTTCGCGTTTCTTGAAAGTACAACTAAGTTCATGTTGGAATTGTGTGCGGCAAATTAACAACCTTTCTGGAAAGTATTTGTTAATCTAATGTGATTTATTTTGCTTTTCAAAGATGCACTGCAAGGTCCTGCGGAAGGTGCTTCGGAAGAGGAATTATTTGAAAAGATTCTTGTTAAGAGCGAGGGTTTCTGCGGAATTGACGTGGGCTTTGGCATAATTCAAGGCACCTTGAGACCATAACTGATAATCGTCATTCGATAAATTAAAAAAGAAGTCAAGAGATTCTGCAAGGGTGGTTGAATTGAGCGATGAAGATTTTCCTGCGAATTTTTCTTCAAGATTGTTCCAAGGTGTTTGATCAGACACTACAACGGGAATTCCTTTGCAAAGAGCTTCTGCTATGGCGTGTCCGTAATTTTCACCTCTAGACGGTAAGAAAAAGAGATGGGAATTTTCATAATACTCGTTCAGTTCTTCTTGATTTTTGTGTCCATGCAGCGTAATCTGAATAGATGAACTCTCCTTAGCTAACAAACGGAGAGCTTCAGCGAGTTCTGTATTTTCTTCCAACCCCACAATATCCCATTTTACCGGTTTGTTCGGTTTCCAATTCCGAATGGCTTCCATCGCTTCGTAGTATCCTTTTTCTGGACTAATTCTTCCTACAGTGAGAATGCGAAAGGGAGACGTAATTTCTTTTTTTATTTCGGAAATTTCTGCGTTGGAGATATTTGGAGCAATTCGAATATTCGCATCTTGAAATTTTTGAAGTATTTCTTCTTTTTCTATTTCGCTTGTCGCGTGCCAAGTTATGTTCGAATAAATTTTAGTGAATTTCGAAAACAACAAAAATAATTTTTTCTTGAATCCTTTTTGTTTGAAGGCTGCTGGCTTCAGCATTCCGCGAGGAGCAAGCACAACCTTGGTGGAACAATTGTTCTTGCGAAAGACCTTCAAAGGAAGCAAGGTAAACTTGGGAGACCACATGGAATTCAAGTAGAGGCGGTCAGGATTTATTTCACTATAATTTTTTAAAATAAACTCTTCAGTCAATGAATTTTCATTCAAATAATACACCTGAATATTTCCTTGAAAACTCGCTTGCCAAGAATCAGACTGAATGTTATCGTATGGGATTGTGCTGTTTAAGTCTGTGTTTCTTGTGACAACATAAAAAGTATCATCGCTATTCTTCATGAATGAAATCAACGATTGTATAGGACCACCTGCTTGTGATCCCGGATAAAACCAATCGGTGAATACCATTATTTTCATGACTTGAAATTAATGTGATTGTTTTTCATCCAATGTCCTAAAACCGATAGGTGCCAGAAAGAAATAAAAGACTTTTCTTCGTTACCGAGTAAAAATTTATTCCAAGCAGTTTTAAGGACTTTTTCATTCACCACTTCTTGGTCAAATAAAACCTGAAACCCCGATTCAGTGAAGTCTCGGAGCTCATTTTTTATCCAGACGCTCCACGGCAATGTGAATCCCATTTTCTTTCTGTTTACCACTTCGTGGGGAAGAATATCAGAGAAAGTTTCAGTAAGAAATTTTTTGGGTGAAGTAGGATTCTTCAGATTATTTGAAAGATGCGTTGCTAATTCAACGACATTGTGATCTAAGAATGGCACACGAATTTCTAATGAATGCGCCATACTCATTTGATCGCTGTCGCGAAGCAAAACATGTTGCATATAAGATTCAATTTCAGCTGCTGAAACACGGTTTAGTAGCGGAGCGTTCTTTTCAAAAATAAATTTGAAATTCTTCTCTATTTCGAAATGTTTTGTTCTTCTTGACAATAATTCGTTCGAATTCCAAACTTTTCGAACAAGCGGAAATGCAGAAGCCAGGTCTGCATGTTTCAAGCCCAGCAATTCGATTTTCTTTCGAAGTGATCGATTGGAAGAGAAGGCAGAGAGTAGGATGGAATTTGATTTTCTAAGTGGGTAAGATAATTTTAGAAGGAAGGATTTTTCAATACTTTGCATGTAATGAAAAACGGGATATCCTGCAAACAATTCATCTCCACCTAATCCCGAAATAGCTACCGTAATCCCTGCTTCTTTTGCAGCTTTCGAGACGGCATAAGTGTTCGGACCATCGCCACTTGGAAAGTCTATAGCGGCTATTGCTGCGGGAATGTCTTTCAGAAAGTCATTCGCGCTGAGGTTTATTTCGTGATGATTTGTGTTGAATTTCTTTGCAACGAGTTGCGCATATTTTCGTTCGTCGAAGGCCTCTTCTTCAAAAGAAATCTGAAACGTATTTATTTTTTCACTTCGAACTTCACTCATTAATCCAACAAGCAGAGAGGAGTCAATTCCACCGCTCAGAAATGCACCGAACGGAACATCAGCGCGCATGTGTTGCATCACAGATTCACGCATGGTTGAACGAAGTAATTCTTGCGAACTCTTTTTGTCTGTTAACTCGTAAGAAGTGTCATCTAAAAGGCGGTAATAGCAATGTTTGGTTGTTTGGGTTTTCTTGAAATGCAAGTAATGTCCAGCTTCTAGTAATTGAACATTTTCAATGAGTGTATTCGGTGCGCATACCGTCTGCGTTTCAATATATTCTTCAAGCCCACTGCGATTGAGTATTCGAGGT
>JBEIFO010000152.1:0-5332 GCA_040382375.1 Crocinitomicaceae bacterium | reverse complement strand
TTCACAAAAACCTTCTTTTGGACTTTTATTCGAAAAAAAACTTAATCCTGATATATCTGGATTTATGCTTTGCGAATCGTCTAAGCCATAATTGTCTGAAGTATATAAATTACAATATATCCCCGCATTCCAAAACCTCCCAAAACCAAGCTCTTCGTCAATGTATTCTTGCAGCAACGGAGATGAGGTATAAACCAATCTATTGAAGTCTTTTCCTGAATATACATCTTCTAGAAATTTCTTGAGGAACACTTCAAAATTTGTTGAGAACCGGTCAGAGGTCTCCTCCTTCAAAACGGTCGATTCAGTTGGTTCAGTTGGCTTTGTCACTTGCTGCGTGGGAATGGGTGCCGGTGACGAATTATCGGTGCAATTGCTAAATAGCAGTGCCAAAATGAATAAAAATTTAGCAACTCGCCACGTCTTGTTCTTATCCTTTAACATCTCTTTTATTGTGATTTATTTGTTTATACTTCCTAAATCTTTGTAGAAATCAGTTTCCTTGTAATTTTCTAATCCATCATATTCTGCAATTTCCATGCTCTTCACCCTTACATCTTCCCACTTCGCAATTACAAGGCTGCTGCCCGTATTGGTTATGGTCAACTTCTCAATATTCTGAATTGTTCCAAGTTCAAAAATTGTATATTGAACGGTGGTATAAACCTCATATACATTTGAATTTAAACTAAAGGAATCAATACTTTTAAGACCTATTCTGTAATACGTGTGATTGTCACCTGTTAAATTAGAAAGTCGGACTTTCGAATAAATTGATTGACTGTTAACACATTTGTAAAAGGCATTTGTGTTAAAGGGTAAGTCCTCGTCAAACGCTCTTTGATTCATTTCATCGGACAGCTCAAGTGTTGAATAAAACTTCTCTACGAAATTTTCTATATCACTTTTGGTAAATGAATTTTCAACCGGAGCCTCGGGTTCTGGCGCAGGCATGGTTGCAGGCAAAGGAACAGGCACAATCTTATCATTACTTGATGAACAGAAAAACACAACTAGACCTGCCAAAAGGATAAAAGTGGGCAATACAAATGATTTTTTCATAATATAGTTTTTTTTTGAAACGACTGATCGATTTAATTATTTCTCTTTTGCTCTTTATTTTTCGTGTGTATCAGAATGAGAAACAGAAAGACAAACAGAATGAGTGAGGGTGCGTGAGGGATAGCAGTGGAGAGCCCGGAGCGGTTGGAAACCGCGAGGACTTGGAACGAATAGCCCGACCCGAAGGGGCACGCCCAAAAAGTCCTGCGGACGAATGTGCTTTGCACGAATGCCTGCGGCGAATGTCTTCGACGATTGCAATTGATCTGAAAGATTGATTCAAAGAATTGATCACAAAGTGATTGAAATCGGCATATTAGCCGATTTTTTTTGTATATTCGCGTCCCTTTTTGGGCGGTGATAAGACGCTGAGTCACTGAACAATAACTAACTCTTTCATTCCGTATGCGTGCGAAGGCGAATGAAATACAAATTAACAATGCCCCATGGCAGAAGAATTAAATCCAGCTGAAGAAGCTGAAAACACTGTTCCAACCAACGAAGGAACTGAAAACACTGAAGCTACGGCTTCTGAATCTATAGAAGAAGTTTCTGCAGAAGAACCATTAGAGTTGTACAGCACCGCTGACGACGCCGCTTTCATGGATGAAAAAGGCGAATTCAGTTGGGAAGCGTATGAGTCTGCTGGTGGCTACACTGCATCTGAGCGCGATCGTTACGATTCATTGTACGAAAACACTTTGTCTACAATTGCTGAGAAAACGGTAATTGAAGGAACTGTTGTTTCTGTTGGAAAGAAAGAAGTTGTAATAAACATCGGATACAAGTCTGAAGGTGTTGTTGCTGTAACTGAATTCCGTTACAACCCAGATCTTAAAGCAGGTGACCGCGTTACTGTTTATGTTGAATTACAAGAAGACAAAAACGGTCAGTTAATCGTTTCTCACAAGACTGCTCGTTTGTTCAGCGCTTGGGGTAATGTTAACGCAGCTCTTGAGTCTGGCGAAATCATTAAAGGTGAAGTTAAGTGTCGCACGAAAGGCGGACTTATCGTTGACGTATTCGGTATCGAAGCGTTCTTACCTGGATCTCAAATCGACGTTAAGCCAATTCGTGATTACGACGTTTACGTTGGAAAAATCATGGAATTGAAAGTTGTTAAGATTAACAACGAATTCAAAAACGTTGTTGTTTCTCACAAAGCTCTTATTGAAGCTGAGTTGGAAGAACAGAAGAAGCAAATCATGTCTGGCCTTGAAAAAGGACAAGTATTGGAAGGTGTGGTTAAAAACATCACAAGCTACGGTGTATTCGTTGACCTTGGGGGCGTAGATGGATTGATTCACATTACTGACCTTTCTTGGGGACGTATTGTTCATCCGGAAGAGATTGTTCAATTGGATTCTAAAATCAACGTTGTTATTCTTGACTTCGATGATGACAAGAAGAGAATTGCTCTTGGTTTGAAACAATTGTCTGCTCACCCATGGGATGCTATTCAAGATACTTTGGAAGTTGGACAAAAGATTACAGGAAAAGTGGTTGTTCTTGCTGACTACGGTGCATTCGTTGAGATTGCTCCTGGTGTAGAAGGATTGATTCACGTTTCTGAAATGTCTTGGAGTTCACACTTACGTTCTGCTCAAGATTTCTTGAAAGTAGGACAGGAAGTTGAAGCTGTTATCTTAAGCATGGAGAAAGACGAACGTAAATTAAGCCTTGGATTGAAGCAATTGACTTCTGATCCATGGGACGGAATTGAGACTCGTTTCCCTGTTGGAGCCAAGCACACTGCGAAAGTTCGTGCATTCACTACATTCGGTATCTTCTGCGAATTGGCAGACGGAATCGATGGTCTTGTTCACATCTCTGACCTTTCTTGGTCTAAGAAGATCAAGCATCCAAGTGAGTTCTGTGCTATCGGAGATGACTTAGCTGTAGTCGTTTTGGAATTGGATCGTGAAGGACGTAAAATTAGCTTAGGACACAAGCAAGTGGAAGAAAATCCATGGGATGTGTTTGAAACTGTTTTCCTTGAAGGAACCAAGCACCAAGGTACTATCGTGAAGAAAGAAGGTAACCATTGTGTTGTTGCACTTCCTTACGGTTTAGAAGGATTCTGCTTGAACAAAAACATGAAGAAAGAAGACGGTGCTACTGCGAAAGTGGAAGAAACGCTTGACTTTATTGTTCTTGAATTCAACAAGAACCAACGTAAGATTGCTGTATCTCACACTCAAACTTGGAAGCCAGAAGAAATCACTTCTACTCCATCTTCATCTGATGCTAAGCCTAAGCGCTCAGGTGCTGGTGCAGGATCTGGATCTGGTTCAGGTGCTAAGAAAGAAGACAACAATTCAGCTGTGAAGCAAGTTAACTCTCAAGTTGAGAAATCAACTCTAGGTGACTTAGGTGCATTGGCTGCATTGAAAGAGAAAATGGACGGCGAAGAAGGAGCATAATTCTTCTTTCCTCTAACATATAAAAACCTCCTTCGGGAGGTTTTTTTTTACCTTTAACCCTAGAATGAAAAACAACTTGTTTAGGCTTGCACTTCTTTGCGCGCTCTTTGCAGCCGGAACAGAATATTCATTCGGTCAGAAGGAAACATTAAAAGTTCTTTCCTTCAACCTTCGTTACAACAATCCGAATGATGGCGAAAACAGTTGGCCGAACAGAAGCGAACATGTAAAGAATTTTCTCTGGAGCGAAAGTCCCGATATTATTGGATTTCAGGAAGTCTTACACAACGAAGTTCTTGAACTCGATCGCGCCCTTTTCAATTACAATTTTAGTCAGCGTCAATACACTCGTATTGGTGTTGGAAGAGAAGACGGGAAAACCAAAGGCGAGTACTCCCCTATTTACTTCCGAGCGAATCGCTTTCAACTCATCTCTTCCAAAACGGTTTGGTTGTCGGAAACACCCGATAAACCCAGCAAAGGTTGGGACGCTGCATGCGAGCGCATAGCCACGTTTGCATTGTTGTTCGATGAACAACTAAAGGACACTTTGTTGGTGGTGAATGCGCATTGGGATCATGTGGGAGTTGTGGCTCGACAAGAAAGCGCAAAACTTATTTTGAATGAGATGAACAACTACGCTTCCATTCAAAACAAAATACTTATGGGCGATTTGAACTGCACACCGGAAGATACTGCTTTGAAAAAACTTCGTGCAGAATTCTCTGATGCTGGAATAGGCGCTTCCTCAAAGTTTGGAACGTTCAACAATTTCGAACGCGCTGCGAATCCGAACGCACCGCGAATAGACTACGTTTTTTACAAATTGGAAAACCTCGGTTTTCATTCTTACAAAGTTGGAAATACCGATGTTGCCGAACCGCTTCTCTCCGACCACTTCCCAGTCGTTGTTGAATTCGAGAAGATGAATTCAAAAATGGAAGGACGGTTTCAATTCAATCTAAAAAACACACCGCTTGAATATGTAGACTCTCTTCTTCATGTTGAAACATTGAAGTGCTATGTCGGGCATATCGAGTTGCTCGATATGAATAAACAAATCATTGGAAGAGATTCTGTTTCTTACCGACTGATTGACTTCAAAAAATCTAATTCATTGAATTTCTCAATCAACTCTAATTCAAGTTACGCGAGTTATGTGCGTCTAACTTTGGGAGTCGACTCCATAACAAACGCCGCTGGTGTTCACTGTTGCGCGTTAGATCCAGCGAACGGCATGTACTGGAGCTGGCAAAGCGGATACATTCAGTTTAAGTTGGAAGGAAAAGAAAAAGATGGCACTGCGTTAAACCTTCACCTCGGGGGATTCTCCAATGCTCACATGAGTTCAATAACAGATGAAATACCTATTCATAGAATGGTCTCGAATGGACCTGTTCTGCCGCCTGATAGAAGGTCGCAAGAGTTGACTATTCATTTGAAGCTGGATTCTTTCATGGAGCTTGTTCACGCAAACAAAGAGTATTCACTCATGAGTCCGAACAATCATGTTCAAGAATACATGCGCGCATTGTGTGCTTCTTTTTCAGCGATAATGAAATGATTAGAAAAAGAAACTCTTTCTTCCTTTTCATTTTGCTCTTTGTCTTCGCACTTGGCTTTACCCTTCCACCTAAACGAAAAATTATTTGGCCGGAAAAAGTTTACAACGAAAAGAACAATCCACCTTCAAACGAAAAAAAAGAATTGGGACGCATGCTTTTTTACGATCCGATTTTGTCTTCCGACAATACTATCTCTTGCTCTTCGTGTCACCTATCCTACACCGCCTTCGCGCATACCGATCACAATGTTAGTCACGGCGTATTTGATCGTGTTGGAAAACG
>JBEIFO010000151.1:0-5347 GCA_040382375.1 Crocinitomicaceae bacterium | reverse complement strand
CTCAGCTGGTTGTATTCCAACTACGGGAAAAACTTTTACCTCACTATGAAGAACGCCATGGCTTCCGACCCCTCGCGTGAAATCCGCGTAGTGAATGACCAAGTGGGCTGTCCAACCGACGCTTCCGACGTCGCGAATTCAGTTTCAACTTATATTTCGAATTGCTTAAACGAACAAACCGAATGGTCGTTCGGTCTGTTTCATTTCACCGGGAACGAAGTTATTTCTTGGTATGATTTCGCCTTTAGAATTAAGCAAGAATATGACTTTCCGAATGCGATTCATCCTATACCTACAAGTGAGTATCCAACGCAGGCGCGAAGGCCAGCCTATTCCGTTCTGGGTTCGGTTCGAAAGCTTTTTTTTGGTAAGAGAGGGTAAGAAGAATACAATCATTCTCATTCTGTTTCTCATTCTTTAACAATTTTTTGATTGCAAAGACTCTTTAAGAAACAGAATGAGTTTTCGATACACTAGGAGAAACAGAATGAGATTTTTATTGCGAAAAGGAATAAACAGCATATAACCTGCACATAAAGGATAGTGAAGATGTGAAAATTCTTTCGAAGATTTGCTAAATGATTAGCACTCCAACTTCACAGCGATTTGACTTTCAAAAATTGGAAGTTTACAAGAAGGCAAAAACATTTCATGTAGAATGTAATGCTATACTTCGCGCTTGTAAAAACCAACGACATGTCAAAGATCAATTGGCACGCGCTTCATACAGTATTGTTCTCAATATTGCTGAGGGATCTGGACGCATGTCGCCAAATGATAGACGTCACTTCTTCACAATGGCCAGAGCATCAATTTTTGAATGCGTTGCAATATTTGATATTATGCTTTTAGAAAATCAAATAGATTCTCATCAACATGAGAAACAAATGGAAGTTTCAATTGAGCTTTCAAAAATGCTGTTTGCCATGGTTCGTAATTTGTCAGAGAAGATTCGCGGGTAAAAGAAATAATTAAAGAATGAGAAACAGTAGGAGAAAGAGAATGAGATAATATTCTTATTTCCTTGCAAAAAACAACAACCGCTTAACATTCCTCCAACATCTTCACAATTCGAGAACAATTCGTTAGTCATCTTTTGAACTTGCATTGACATTCACGCTGAATACGAAAATTAAATTCGTTGGGTGAAATTCAGTCCGAAAAAATACGTTGTCAACTTTTTCCTGAAACCACTTTTGTGGGTTGTCGGAGGTGCGGTAGCTATTTCACTTTTGCTTTGGTGGTTTGTTCCTCCTGTTTATAATTTTTCTGTGCCTATAGCTTTTCACGGAAGTGAATGGTACAACCCTTATACAGCAATAGATACAAACGATTTGAAGCTGTCGAACTTCCAGATTCAATCGAAATCATACGGGGGTGTCACGAATGGAAGAAACAATTCCTCGGAACGTGTTTTTTCGACCTATAAAAATTTAGGTTACGATGTCATCACCATTTCAGATTACATGAAAATAAACCACTACCAGGAAGATTCTTTTCCGCATTTAGCCGTTTATGAGCATGGATACGGAGCCTTCAAAAATCACCAAGTGTGTATTGGCGCATCTGAAGTGATGTGGCTGGACTTTCCACTTTTCCAATCGCAAAGCAGCAAGCAATATGTGTTGAATGAATTGAAAAAGAAAAACAAGTGCGTGGCCATTGCGCATCCTTCCTTGCGCGACGCTTATTCCGCAGATGACATGAAAGTGCTACGCGGATATGATCTGATTGAAGCTCTGAGCAACTTCAAGAACAGCCTTGAATTGTGGGACGCTGCCCTATCTGCTGGGAATCCGGTTTTTCTTGTTGCCGATGACGATGCGCACAACCTCGACAAGCCACTTGATTACGGAAGAGTTGCTACTGTTATTCACTCCAAATCTTCGAACGAAGACAGCCTTATTCACGCTCTGAAACACGGCAATGCGTATGGACTTGTTGCTCAAACACCTGAAGGGGATTCGCACGAAGCGAAAGCGAATCGATTCAAGAGACTTCCTCAATTGATTGAGCACACGCTTGTAAATGATTCTATTTTCTTGAGTTTCACAGACAGCATTCGCGAGATTAAAGCTGTTGGACAAGATGGCATAGTCCTGCTGAATACTAGGCTTAGTAACACCACCTCGAGCTTTGCCTTCGGGTTAAAAGAAGTTTCACATTTTGTTCGATTTGAAATAAAACTTAAAGACGGATCTAAGATTTACACCAATCCAGTTTTCCGCACTGCAGACGGAAAAAAACCTCTAGCCCTTTCGGCAGGAATAGATATTTGGGCGTCGCAGTTCTATCGGCTTCTTGGAATTTTGGTTATCGGGTTCTCCATTCTTAGGGTTAGAAATCCCAACCGATTCAGAGGACCTGTTTTCTCTAAACGCGGCACGCGTATTCAGGCATAAAAATTTTATGTTGAGAGAAGGTAAGGATATAGTCTCATTCTCCTATTGTTGTAGAAACTCATTCTCTTTCTCCTACTGTTTCTCATTCTTTAACAATTTTTTGATTGCAAAGACTCTTTAAGAAACAGAATGAGTAGGAGAAAGAGAATAAGATAAAACTTTTCCCTATAAAGCACTCTCCAAATTCAGCAGCAACTCCTTCCGCGGAATGCCACCGGCGAATCCAGTAAGAGTGCCATTCTTCCCAATAACCCTATGACAAGGAATAATAATCGCAATTGGATTTTTCCCTATGGCTTGTCCAACTGCGCGAATGGCTTTTTTATTTCCAGATTGAAGAGAAACCCACTCGTAGCTTTTTGTTTCTGAAAATTCAATTTGAAGTAGAATGTCCCAAATCTTTTTTTGGAATTCTGTTCCGAATGGAAGTAGAGGTAGATCGAAGGTTTGACGGGTATTTGCGAAGTATTCGTGTAATTGTTTCTTCGCTATTTCTAGTATCTCACACGAATGTTGCTCCTTCAATTCTTCATCTGCAAAATCAACGCGTGTGATGTTTGTTCCGTCGGAAAACAAATGCAAATAACCGATTTTGAAGTGATGGCTGATTTGATAGGAAGTCATTCTTGCTGTTGTTGATATTTTAAACTCATTCTCATTCTCCTACTGTTTCTCATTCTTTAACAATTTTTTGATTGTAAAGACTCTTTAAGAAACAGAAACAGTAGGAGAAACAGAATGAGGTTTCGATACAGTAGGAGAATGAGAATGAGATAAAATCTTCCCTTCTCTTAACCTCTCTTAACTTTTCTTCCCCTTAACACATCCATATAATCCGTGGCTGAGTATGAAAGCCCAAACTTGCTCAGTTACTTGAGCCGAATTCCCAGTATTAACAATGTTTTTTCTGATCATGGTTGAAGAAACATCCATCGCTTCAAAAGGAATAAACTCAAACTGATTAGGAAATTCTTGCACCAACGAATGACTTGCAAATTGATTTTCAATCTCGCGAGAACAAACCAAGAATTTCACTGCTTGAATTAATTCTTTAAACTTATACCAAGCGGGAAGCGAGTTCACCATATCGGTTCCGCAGAGGATTTGAAAGTTGAAGGAAGGATATTCTTCTTTCAGTTTGCGAATGGTATGAATCGTATACGAAGGCGTGGGCATGTCGAATTCAATCGTACAGATTTTAATCTTGCTTTCGTTTTGAAGAGCCAGGGAAACCATGTGCGCTCGATCATTGGAAGAAGCTAATGTGTTCAGCGATTTCAAAGGATTGTGCGGACTAACCACGAACCAGACTTCATCGCATGTGTTCGATTGCAGCGCTGCATGCGCCATGGCGAGGTGTCCGTTGTGAACGGGGTTGAATGATCCAAAGAGTAGTGCTATGTTCATTCAGCAAGGAAATCGTTAACCAACTTCATGGCTTCGGCTTTTGCGACATCTAGATTGTCGTTCACCAAACGCACATCGAATTTGTCGGCATAGGTCAATTCCAATCCAGCTTTCGCAACACGCTGCTGAATTTTTTCGTCTGATTCTGTTGATCTGTTTTTCAATCTGTCCATCAACGCTTCCACACTCGGAGGCTGAACAAAGACAGCTAATGCGCGATGATGAAATATTTCTTTGAGGTGGAGTCCACCTACAACATCAACATCGAAGATCACATGTTTTCCGGCTTTCCAAATGCGTTCCACTTCACTTTTCAAAGTTCCGTATTTCGTTCCGGCATAGACTTCTTCCCATTCAACGAATTCGTTGTTGTCTACTTTATTTTGAAATTCTTCGTTCGACAAAAAGTGATAATCTTTTCCATCTACTTCTTCTCCGCGTCGTTCGCGAGAAGTGGCGCTAACGCTGAATGCCAACATGAGCGCGGGCTCTGAGAGTAAGTAGCGGACAAGCGTTGTTTTACCCGCGCCACTCGGAGCAGAAAAAATAATCGCTTTTCCGGTTACTTGACTAGAGAACATTGTTGATTTGCTCTTTTATTTTTTCCAGTTCGTCCTTCATCTCTACAACCATACGCTGCATCATGGCATCGTTGGCTTTCGAGCCAATGGTGTTCACTTCTCTTCCAATTTCTTGAGAAATAAATCCGAGTTTTCTTCCTTGTGCTCCGCCGTTTAATTCCTCGTTGAACATTTCGCAGTTCGAAAGCAAGCGTTGCAATTCTTCCGACACATCAAGCTTTTCCAAATAGTAAATCAACTCTTGCTCGAATCGGTTTTCGTCGATTCTTTCCTTCCCCACCAACTCATCCAATTGCGCTTTTATGCGCTCTCGGGTTTTTTCCTTGCGCTCTTCAATAGGCGCAATAAGGTCTTCACGCAAACGAAGAATATTCGAAATGCGCATTTCGAATTCTTTTTGAAGCTTCGCGCCTTCGGTTTGTCTGTAATTTTCGAATTGATCAAACGCTTGTTTAACCAGTTCAGCAATGCTGTTCCATTCGTCTTCCGTAGGCTCTGCCTGATCGAACTTCATGACTTCGGGCATGCGCATCAGGGTGGCCAAGATGTCGGCTGAACCCAGGTCTTTTCCTTCCTTCCAAATCGAAAGTTCGTTGTAATACGAATTCATTAAGTCGGTGTCGAGGTGCATGCGTTTTTCGCCGCTGTTGTTTTCAATATAAATGGAAACCTCTGACTTTCCGCGAACGACAAGCTCTCCGTACGTTGAACGCAATTCCAGCTCTTTGTCGCGATACACACTTGGAACGCGAACGCTTAAGTCTAGTCCTTTGCTGTTGAGCGAGCGCACTTCAGCGGAGAACTTTTTGGTTTCTTTCTGAAGTTCGGCTTTACCGTAGCCGGTCATAGATCTTAGCATGTGTGCAATTTTGCATGCAAAGATACAACATTGAACATTGGAGGTTGAAGAATGTTGTTTTCCTTTGCATACGAAATGAAAATGAAAAAGACCGCTAT
>JBEIFO010000150.1:0-5386 GCA_040382375.1 Crocinitomicaceae bacterium | reverse complement strand
CGGACAAGCTTCAGACATTGAAATCACTGCACGTGAAATTCAAAAGTTGAAGAAAGAGTTGTATGACATTATTGCTACACACAGCGGTAAGACGTACGATCAAGTTTGGGCAGATAGCGATCGCGATTACTGGATGATTGCTTCTGAAGCCAAAGAATACGGTATGATTGACGAAGTGTTAGAAAGAAAAGTATAAGAATTTCAACCCGAATAAAAGTAGAGACACGACCTTCGTGTCTCTATTTGTTTATAGACCATGAAGACCTTTTTTGTTGATGTTGTTGTCCCATTGGCGCTTCCGCAAGTGCTTACCTACAGGGTTCCTGTAGCCTGGGAGAACTACGTACAGCAAGGGGTTCGCGTTGTTGTGCCTTTGGGCAAATCGAAACGTTACACGGGTATCGTTTGGCGCGTTCACGAAGAAGTTCCGCAAGACTATGCTGCAAAGTATTTTGAAGAAGTACTGGACGATGTTCCGGTAGTTTCAGAAACACAAATGAAACTGTGGGACTGGATTTCAAAGTACTACGCCTGCACGCTCGGAGAAGTTATGACCGCAGCTCTTCCAAGCGGATTGAAATTATCGAGCGAGACTGTTTATACAACGAAAGACTTATCTGTTGAATTAACACCGAATGAACGTTCGGTTGTAGATGTAATTCTTGAAAAGGACAGAGGTATGGGTGTTATGTCGAAAGACATACAACACGCATTGCCAAAGGTTTCCATTCATTCAACATTAAAAAATCTTTTGAAGAAGAACGCTATTGCTTCGTTTGAAGAGGTGAAGGAGAAGTTCATTCCGAAACGAGTTTCTTATGTTAGTTTAGGAGAAAACGGAAATACAGACGAGCAGTTACAGCAGCACTTTTCTGCTTTAGAAAAGCGCAATGCGGATAAGCAGATTCAGGTGCTCATGACTTTTTTGCAAATGAGCAAATGGGACGGTAACATTGGAGAATCGGTAAAGAAGAAGGAACTTGAAATTCAATCTAAAACAGACGCCTCTGCTGTTTCAGCATTGGTGAAGAAGGGAATTCTAGCCATTGAAGAACGCGCTGAATTGCGCATGGTGAGCGGAGATCACGAACTTCTTCCGTTACCCGTTCTGAGTGAATTGCAACAAAGCGCATTTGAGAAAATCAAATCTCATTCGGGAGTGACGTTGCTGCACGGAGTGACCTCTTCCGGAAAAACAGAAGTGTATTTGCACTTAATGCAAGAGCAAATTCAGCAAGGCAAACAAGTATTGTTGTTGGTTCCTGAAATAGCATTGACTTCGCATTTGATCGATCGCATTCAGCGGTTTTTTGGCGTTCGTGTGGGTATTTACCACAGCGGCTACAGTACCCATGAACGCACAGAAGTTTGGCATCGGGTGCATTCTGAATTGCATAGATTCGATATAGTGCTAGGTGCTCGTTCAGGAGTGTTTCTTCCTTTCGAAAATCTGGGATTAATTATCGTAGATGAAGAGCATGAAGGAACGTTTAAGCAACAGGATCCGGCTCCACGTTATCATGCGAGAGACACCGCTATTAAACTAAGTGTTTTATCGAATGCGCAAGTGGTGTTGGGAAGCGCAACACCTTCGTTGGAATCGTATTTCAACGCCACACAAAAAAAATATCAGTTGGTTGAAATGTTCGAGCGTTATGGCAATGCCGTTCAACCTAAAATAGATTTTATAAACCTGCGCTCAGAGCTTCAGGCGAAGCGTATGCAAGGTGTTTTTTCTTCAATTTTATTGGAAGCCATAGACTCAACTGTAAAGGCGGGAAAGCAAGTTATTTTGTTCCAGAACCGACGTGGATACACGCCTCTGTGGGAATGTGAGATGTGTCATTATACGCCCGAGTGTAAGAATTGCGATGTGAGTTTGACGTATCATAAATTTCATCATGAACTGCGCTGTCACTATTGCGGTCATCATGAAATTCCTGTTCAGCAGTGTCCGTCTTGCGGAGCAAACGCTTTCAAAATGTTAGGTGCAGGAACAGAACGCATTGAAGAAGAGTTGGGCGAATGCCTTCCGCATTTGCGCATTTCACGCATGGACTTAGATGTTGCGAAAGGGAAGCATGCGCACCATAAAATTATTTCTGAATTCGAAAGTGGAAAGACCGATGTGTTGATCGGAACGCAGATGGTGACAAAAGGTTTAGACTTTAGCAATGTTCATTTGGTGGGCATATTAAATGCCGATCGTATGCTGAAGCATCCCGATTTTCGATCGATAGAACGTGCTTTTCAGATGATGGTTCAGGTTGCGGGAAGAAGTGGAAGACGCGAAGAACGAGGTCGAGTGTTAATACAAACGTATGCTCCCGAGCACTGGGTTTTTCCGTTGATTGAAAACAATCAGTACGGACAATTTTTTGCTATAGAGTTAGCGGAACGCAAGCAGTTCAGGTATCCACCGTTTACACGAATGATAAAGCTTACCGTAAAGCACAAGGAACAAGGAGTGGTGCTTAGCGCAGCAGCAGAACTTGGCACGTGGTTCTTCAAATCCCTATTCGGAAATTATACGGGCCCTGAAACGCCCGCCATTGGCCGCGTGAACAACTACTACATTCAACAATTTTGGATACGGATTCCGAATGAAATAACCCCAGCGCAAGTGAAGCGCTATCTCATAGATTGTTCACATTCACTCACGTCTCAACAGAAATATAAAATGGTTCGCGTGTCTATTGACGTAGACCCTATGTAAACAGCCGAGTTTCATTACCTTTGTTGGAAAGAATTAAAGATGGCTAAACAAGAGATAAATTGCTCGTTTTGTGGTAGAAAAAAGAGTGAGGTGAATGTTCTGATTGCGGGTGTTTCTGGACACATTTGCGACGACTGCGCGAGACAAGCCAACGAGATTGTAAAAGAAGAGGCTGTAGTTCCGAAAGAAGAATTTAGCACTTCGGAATTAATGAAGCCTATTCAGATCAGAGATTTTTTGAATGAATACATCATTGGTCAAGACGAAGCCAAGAAGGTGCTGAGCGTTGCAGTGTACAACCACTACAAGCGATTGTCGCAGCATGCGGCAGGTAAGCAAGATGACGAAGTAGAAATTGAAAAATCGAACATTGTATTGGTTGGAGAAACCGGAACTGGAAAAACACTTTTAGCGAAAACCATTGCGAAAATGTTAAATGTTCCGTTCTGCATTGCAGATGCTACCGTGCTTACACAAGCCGGTTACGTGGGAGAGGATGTTGAAAGTATTCTTTCTAGACTTTTGCAAAGCGCAGATTTCGATGTTCAAAAAGCAGAACGTGGAATTGTGTTCATTGACGAAATAGACAAGATTGCGCGCAAGAGCGACAATCCAAGCATTACGCGTGACGTAAGCGGTGAAGGTGTTCAACAAGCGCTGTTGAAATTGTTGGAAGGGGCTACGGTTAGCGTTCCGCCGCAAGGAGGAAGAAAGCACCCGGAGCAGAAGATGATTCAAATTGACACGAAGAATATTTTGTTTGTTTGTGGTGGTGCGTTTGACGGAATAGACAAACACATTGAACGCCGAATGAATTCAGCGAGCATTGGATATCGCAATGCGTTTACAGTTGAAGAACAAGGGGGATGGTTGCAATACATTGCTCCTGCCGATTTGAAACAGTTCGGATTAATTCCAGAATTAATTGGTCGTTTCCCGGTGTTAACATTTTTAAATCCACTGGACGAATCTGCATTGAGAAGAATTTTAACCGAGCCGAAAAACGCATTGGTGAAGCAGTATGTGAAGTTGTTTGAAATGGACGGAGTGAAGCTTTCTTTCGAGAAGCAAGTGTTGGATTACATTGTTGAAAAAGCAATGACATACAAATTAGGCGCACGCGGATTGCGTTCAATCTGTGAAGCAATTTTGTTAGACCTCATGTTTGAAATTCCGAATCAAACGGAAGAAAAAGAATTCAAAGTAACGTTGGCTTATGCACGCGATAAATTTGAAAGTTCGAAATTAAGTCAGTTGAAAGTGGCGTAAAATGACGGAAGAAAAATCGACGGTGGTGGAAACACCACTCATGAAACAATTCAACGAGATTAAGGCGCAATATCCAGATGCGCTTTTGTTATTTCGTGTGGGCGATTTTTATGAAACCTTCGGTTCAGACGCGATTGCTGCTTCACGCATTTTAGGAATTACATTAACCAAGCGGAAAAACGGCGTAGGAACTTACATAGAGTTAGCGGGATTCCCGCACCATTCGTTAGATACGTATTTGCCGAAGTTGGTTCGTGCTGGAAATCGCGTGGCCATTTGCGATCAGCTCGAAGATCCGAAGCTTACCAAAAAAATTGTGAAGCGCGGCGTTACCGAATTGGTAACACCTGCGGTGAGTTATAACGAGAAAACATTCGACAGTTCGAACAACCAATTTTTGGCTGCGGTGGTGATGCGAGATCAGCAAGCGGGAGTGAGTTTTTTAGATATTTCCACCGGTGAATTTTATTTGGCGGAAGGAAGTACTTCCCACATTAACAAATTGCTTCAAAGCTTCCGCCCGAACGAAGTGTTGTTTCAAAAGCACGAAGACCAACAGTTTCGTGAAGCTTTTGGAGACACGAAGTGGTTTACGTTTCGCATAGACGAATGGGTATTTTCATTGGACTACGCGAAAGAAGTTTTGCAAAAGCAATTCGACACGAAATCGCTTAAAGGCTTTGGTGTTGAAGAATTGAAGCTCGGTGTAATTGCTGCCGGAACGGTCTTGCATTACTTGAAAGACACACAGCATCACAAGACACAACACATTCAAAAAATTTCTCGAATTGAAGAAGACACGTTTGTTTGGCTAGACCGCTTCACCATTCGAAATTTAGAGTTGGTGCATTCGAATTACGACGAAACAGCAACGTTGTTCTATACACTCAATCACACGAGCACCCCCATGGGAGCGAGACTCTTGCGACGTTGGGTGCTCATGCCTTTGAAAGACATTACTCAAATTGAAAAACGTCAGTTTGTAGTTGGAAATTTTGTTAAGAATGCAGAGTTGCTTGCTGAAACGCGCCTTCACTTGAATACGATTGGCGATGTTGAACGATTAGCTTCGAAAATTGCCACCGGGCGTGTGAATCCGCGCGAGCTTCTTCAGTTAGCGAAAGGCATGCAAACGGCAGAGCACATTCAAGCGCTGGGTGTAAATTCAACCAGCAAAGAAATTCAAGCGCTGTTCAATGTGTTGAAGCCTCTGACCGATTGGTGCAATAACATTTTCGAAAAGATAAATCCGGAAGCTCCTATGGCGCTGAACCGCGGTTCTGTTATTGCCGAAGGGGTGAATGCAGATTTAGATGAGCTTCGCAACTTGCAGAAATCGGGGAAAGACTATTTGCAAATGGTGCAAGAACGCGAAAGCGAACGCACTGGAATTCCTTCCTT
>JBEIFO010000149.1:0-5395 GCA_040382375.1 Crocinitomicaceae bacterium | reverse complement strand
CGAATCTTTTCATACTCACTGCTCAAATACCAACTCACCGTATCTACAACAGTCGCTTCCTTCAACACACTGCGCTCTAACTTCATGTGCCTGCGCTTCGCCCATGCACTCATGCGGAATTTATCTGCATTGTCCATGTTCACCCACGGATCTCGGAAGTCTGCTAACCAAGAAACGCCGGTCTTTCGGTGAACGCGACGCGCTATCAAATGCATACTGTGCGGAGGACCGGTGCTTACAATCATATCAACCGGATTCTCTTTCAAATACTTCAACAAGAAATTAGAGGCAGGACGAATCCAAAACATGCGCGCATCTGGGATTAAAATATTACCTCGAACCCACGCCATTAGACGCTCCATGAAAGAAGGTCCTTTTTCGCTGCGAATGAATCCGGCGCTTATTCCAGCATCACCCTTTCCAGTAGCTTTTCGCAATGCGCGATAAGGTTCGAAAATAGGACAGCGAATGACTTTAACTCCTTCCGGAATTTCCGACAATAACGTTTCATCATACACCGGATAGTCGGCATTCTCTGGAACGAAAACCACGGGTTGCCAATCGCTGTTGTGCAAATACTTCACAAACTTCAGCCAACGCTGAACGCCACCTCCACCAGCGGGAGGCCAATAATAGGCTATGATTAAAACGCGTTTCTTCACTACTTGCAAAATTCGCAATAATCCGACTCCGGATTGTGCCTAAATGTTTGCGTTTCCAACAAACTCTTCAACACTCCCAACAATTCCTCTTCGAATTTCTCCACGTCCGCTTCACGCAATACCGCGCGCTCTTCTCCACGCATAAGCGAAACAGGCCCCTGCTTCGCATGCTTCAATCCGAACAACATGGCTTGCGTATGTTCAGGATCGTGTCCTTCCTTCACCCACATGTATGAATACGTTAAAATTTGAAGTAGCTTAGGTCGGGTATCTTTCAACCATGGTCCATCTTTGTCACTCAACTTCAACTCATCGGGTTTTACACTTCCTGTCTTATAGTCCAAAACCATATAGTTTCCGCTCTGCTCGTCTACACGATCGGCCTTTCCACGAACACGGGCAGGAATATTCATTCCAATTTTATCCATTGGCAATTCTGCAACAAGCGGAACCTCTACCCCATTCACAACACGCTCCTCTCCATGAACTCGAGCGTGATTAAATTGCTTTTCATCAAATTCTAAAACAACTTCAATCATTCGTTTCACAACGCGACGCATAATAATATCGAATCCCGCCAATTCGAAATTTGAATTGTAAAGTCTATAAATCGCATCATCAATCAGTGAGTCTAACTCACTTCTAAATCCAGCAAAATCCGCATCCTGAATCGTCATTCCAACAAAACGCTTGTACAGCGTTTCCAACACATCATGAACAATAGAGCCAAAGGTAGAGGCCTCCATGCTTTCTTCAAGACTTTCCACTTCGCCCAATCCAACAACGTATCGATAATAAAAGTCGAGCGGACAGCGCATGAACTTATTTATGGCTGAAGGCGAAATTCCATATTCCAACAAATCGTGAATGCGTTTCGTTGAAAACTCATTCGCCGCAATTTCTTCTTCTCCCGTTTGTAAAAACTTATTGCTGTGCTCGAAATCCTCATACCGAACGTTCGTTCGGTCTCCGTATCCCGTCAGCTCCTGTCCAATTTGCATCAGATAGCGAGACGGCTCAGTCATTTTGTAATCTGAACTTAACGTATGATATAAAAGTCGAGTATCCTCTGCGCGTTGCAACAAGCGGTAAAACGAATAGGCAATGGTTCCTTCACGTTCTTCAGCCGAAGGCAATTCAAACGCTCTTCTTAAGTCGAAGGGACTGAGAGATTGCGCCCTTCCATTTCCTGGAAACTGCTCGTCGTTCGCACCAACAATAATCACGTGTTTGAAATCCACCGCACGTGTCTCAACCATGCTCAACACCTGAAGTCCTTCCAACGGTTCTCCTTGAAAGGCAATGGTCTCTTGCGATGCGTAATGTTGAAACAACAGATCTAACAAAGGCACTTCGTTCAGAAATGCATTTCCTTCCATGTGGATTTCAATTCGACCTAAAATCTGCTGAAGTCGCAAGGCCGTTTCCTTAGTGAGTTCATCGGCACTGTCCGCTTCAATAAACACCGAAAGAAACTTCTTCAAACGAACAATGCAATTCGGCAAATCGAAATTCTCGATGGTGAGTAATTCTTCCAACGTTTTCATAGCGGGAAGTTTTTCAACCAACTCCTTCAATTCCTTTTCACGGATATAAATAAACTTTCGTCGCATGACATAGCGCTGAATTTCTCTGCGCTCCGCAGAAGGAATAAGAACATTTAAATCGGTTTGAAGAATCCATTGCGAGAAATCCTTGTAATACATTCCCTTCTTCACTTCCTTCGACAAGCGACTCCACATGCGCAAAAGCAT
Source organism: Crocinitomicaceae bacterium (assembly GCA_040382375.1). GTDB lineage: Bacteria > Bacteroidota > Bacteroidia > Flavobacteriales_D > Sanyastnellaceae > CAIZGX01. Next base: position 2,979 of record JBEIFO010000149.1, on the reverse strand, counting down.
GCGAACCACGCGGAACAAAGCGACTTGATCTATGGGATAACCCAATGCAACGTTCACAGGAGAGTCTATGGATAATCCATTTAAGAACGGACGAAGCAAGAACGGCTGAACCAAGACCACAGCGGTATTCGCGCGATCTTCTTCACTCATCTCATTCACCAACTTCGAAGCAGCGAAAGCAGAAGCCAAAGGCGTGACCACTTTCGAGAATGTTATGATTCGACTTCGTGCATTGAAATCATCTGTCTTCGCAATGGGCATTCTTCTTTCTTCCCACGAGCGGAAAAATATTCCCGCTTCATGAATGGGATTATTCACGTAATAGGAATCTGCATCGAAACGGAAAAACACTTTTCCTGTTTTATGAAGTCGTATCACCCACTTCTCTTCAGCCTTCGAAAAGGCTGTTATTCCAACAAAATAAATAGCATCTGTATTCGACGGAAAATTCACTTCCACCTTCTCTTCCGCCATGGCTCTGTTAAGTCGTGCGTAACTGTAGGCATGCTGCTCGTTTTGCAATTCAACAAAACGATGATAAATTTTTCCAAGATCAAGCCAGAAATCTGCGTAATCTTCTTGCGCATCGGTTAACGGTTGAATGCCGAAACTCCAATTTTCAATATCCTTAACATCTTTCAAATTCTTGAACACCTCTCCTGGATTGGCAAGTGCGACATCGATATCGTTGAAATCGTCGAGCGCCATGCTTCCCCATTTCATAAAGACTTCAAATGAATCTGGGCTTTCAACCACTTCGGTGTAGGCGCGATAAAGCAACAGAAGTAAACTCAATTTTTCTTCCGTTCTTTCTTTCACAACAGATTTAACAAATTGCGGAAGAAGCGTGAGCTGTGGTGTAAGGAAGGCAGAACCTAAAATTTCAAATAGAAATTTTTTCAAAAAAACCTTCGAGCGATTACTCGGGAGAACCACAATTATGCGGTGTAAATCTTTGCCGTGTTGGTCAATGAGTTCTTGAGCAATCCGTCTTAAAAAAAGTTCTTCTGAATTTGTTTGCATATTCGCAGTATGAATTTCCCAAAGTTTCTAAAATTTCCAGAAGGAAAACGCATTGTTCAAATCTTTTCCTCAACAACTTTTGAAGAAGTGGTGGTTATGGGCACTTCTTACTTCATTCACACCAACAATGCTGTTACGCATGCCGATCGCATTTACGTTATGGACCTGCTGGAAGGCGGAAATGGTTCAGAATTCATAACCAATGAGGAGTATCTTGAAATAAAAGCCCGCATTTCTTCCAATTACATATTGAAATCCATTTGAACAAACGCGTGTTCGAATTACGGCGTTCCTAGCCGATAGCCCACACCATTCCTTTCTTTTCTTTACTTCATGAAACTTCAGTTCGAAAAAAATGTCGATTTGTTGCCGCACAACACGTTTGGTATTTCAGCAATAGCGAAAGAATTTGTGCGTCTCGATGAATCGGCGCATGTGGAAGAGGCCTTGGAATATGTGCGTAAAACGAAAATCAATCATCTTGTTCTTGGCGGTGGAAGCAACATACTGTTCACGCAAGATGTCGATGCTATTGTTCTTCAAAACAGATTATTCGGAATTGAATTGGAGAAGGAAGACGACATGCACGTATATGTGCGCGTTGCAGCAGGAGAGAATTGGCACAACTTCGTTTTGCATTGCATTCAGAACAAGTGGGCGGGAGTTGAGAATCTTTCGCTTATACCGGGATGTGTTGGTGCAAGCCCCATGCAGAACATTGGCGCCTACGGCGTTGAAATGAGCAGCGTTTTGAATTACGTTGAAGCGGTGAATATTCACACTTCGGAAAGGCACACTTTTTCATTGAGCGATTGCGAACTCGGTTACCGTGAAAGTATTTTCAAGCGGAAAGAAAAAGGCAATTGGTTCATCACACACGTGGGTTTCAAACTGAACAAGCGTCCTGTATTTCATATTGAATACGGCGCCATTGCAGACGAACTTGACAAAATGGAAATTGATACGTTAAGCATTAAGCACATCAGTCAAGCCGTTATCGCCATTCGCTCCTCTAAGCTTCCCGACCCGAAAGTCTTGGGCAACGCTGGAAGCTTCTTCAAAAATCCAACGGTAGATCTTTCGGTCCTTCGAGCCATTCAAGAGCACGACGAGAAAGTTCCGTTTTATCCTGTGGATGAAAATACGGTTAAAATACCCGCTGGATATATGATTGAGCATGCCGGTTGGAAAGGCAAGCGCGTTGGAAACTGCGGTGTGCATGAAAAACAGGCGTTGGTGCTCGTGAATTATGGCGGTGCAACCGGACACGAGATATTTACTTTAAGCACAGCCGTTATGACCGATGTCAAGAATAAATACGGCATCGAATTGGAGCGCGAAGTAAATGTGTGGTAACTTTGCACTTCAATATAAAACCCAACTATTTTGAGCACAATAAGATTTAAAACAGCAGGCACTCCATTTTTCGATCATTTGAAGAACGGTGTAGATGGATACTTCAACGCTACACGTCGCAACAGATGGGGCAATGGGCTCATTTATGTTAAAGCTATTGTCTTGTTAACGAGCTTTTTCGCACTCTATATTTCACTTGTTTTTGGAAGTCTTTCCATGTGGATGAACATTGGCGCTTGTGTGCTCTTGGGACTTACACTGGCTGGAATCGGATTCAACTTGATGCATGACGGTGCGCATGGTAGTTTTTCAGATAAGAAATGGTTGAATGAAATTATGGCTCACACCTTAAACATGGTAGGTGGAGATGTTAGTTTGTGGAAGACGAAGCACAACGTCATTCACCACTCATTCACCAACATTGAAGGACACGACGACGACATTAACATTCAGCCCATGATGCGCACGAATGAGAATCAGCCGCGTTATAAGATTCATCGATTTCAGCACATCTACGGATATTTGTTGTACTGCCTTACTTACATCTCTTGGGTTTGGATAGACGATGTAAAGAAATACAGAACGCAGCAGGTGGGTATT
>JBEIFO010000148.1:0-5446 GCA_040382375.1 Crocinitomicaceae bacterium | reverse complement strand
TTTTCAAGCTCATCACTCGATGAGTATACTGATTATTTGATGGACCCAGTGGATTCAACATACTACTACGCAAATCCTACCGGCGGTGTTCAAGATTTAAACACGCGTGTTTCCATTTACGGAGCGCAAATCGGATATCAAAAATTCCAAGGAAAAGACGATCGCTTCATTATAGATGTATACGCAGGCGGTGGAACAAAAATCACTTCAAGAAAATACACGGACGGAAACTCAATGCTAGTGGGTGGTTATGGAAATTCTACAAAGAGCAGTATTGCGCTTCGCTTGAATTTTTCGATTGGATTTTTATTGTCGAAAGGAGACGAATCTAAATAGCCTCAATAAGCAATTCCAGCGGCTTCCACGATAAATCGAAAGTAGCAGCAATGTCTTCATTAGTGAGGGTTCCGTGATAGAGGTAGACTCCATTTCGGAACCCTTTCTGATTTCGAATCAGATTCACAATTCCACCTTCGTCGCCTAAATCTAGAATTACAGGAGCGAAAATATTCGAGAGCGCATACGACGCTGTTCTTGAAACGCGCGCTGCAATGTTCGGAACACAATAATGAATAACGCCGTGCTTGCGGAAAGTAGGATTCTCGTGGTTCGTTACTTCAGATGTTTCAAAACATCCTCCGCGGTCTATACTCACATCTACAATTACGCTTCCTTCTTTCATCTCTTGAACCATTTCTTCAGAAACAACCACAGGGGTTCTTCCTTTCTTTGCGCGAATGGCTCCAATCACAACATCGGCATATTTTAATGCACGCGACAGCTCAGAAGGCTGAATGGTACTCGTCCACAAGTGAACGCCCAAATCATTCTGAATGCGCTTCAATTTATAAATACTGTTATCGAAAAGTTTCACGCTTGCTCCTAAACCAAGGGCAGCGCGCGCAGCGTTCTCACCAACAGTTCCGGCTCCAATGATTACTACTTCAGTTGGACGAACACCCGTAATTCCGCCAAGCATAAGTCCTCTTCCACCGGTATGGTGGCTCAGGTATTCTGCGGCTAGCATGATAGATGTGTTCCCCGCTATTTCAGCCATTGCGCGAACAATGGGGTAAATTCCTTTTTTATCTTGAATGTAATCCCAGGCAATCGCTGTGATTTTTTTCGCTGAAAGCTGCACAAAACATTCTTTTGTTTGAACAGGTAAATTCAACGCTGAAATAAGCGTTTGCTTTCCCGGCATGAGTTCTATTTCTTCCAAGCTCGGTGGGGCCACCTTCATAATGGTGTTGGCCTGAAAGACTTGTTTCCGGTCGTACACAATGGTTGCACCGCACTCGCTGTAATCATGATCCAAGAAATTACTCTCGTTTCCCGCTCCCGACTCTATGATAACCTCATGACCTCTGCTTACGAGCAGGGCCACACTTTCTGGCGCTAAAGCAACCCGTCGTTCTTGAAACGAAGTTTCCTTAGGAATACCGATGGTTAAACGTTGCATGTTCTTTCCAACGTGCAGCATTTCTTCTTGTGGAGCAAGCGCCGTTTCGTGCGCAATAGAATGATAATGTTTTTTAGGAAGGGCCATAAGTGAGTATTCTCATCTTCGAAGTTACGAAACCTTGCTTATTATTTTTGAAAGGACGGAATTATCTGCTATTTTTGGACCTCAAAATAAAAACTATGTCACATTCAGATTCTCCAAAGCAAAGTTCATTGTTCTTATGGTTCATTGTTCCACTTGCTGCAATTTTAACTTTAATGTTCGTGAACATTAATCACAACGTTGCTGCTCCTATGACTAAACTTCCTGGTGAGGTTCCAGCAAAAGAGGTGGAAGAAGTGAAACACGAAGACCACAAAGCAGCTACTGATACTACTGCACATGCTGCGGATGCTCATGCTGCGGATGCTCATGCTGCGGAAGGTACTAAAGTGGAAGAAGTAAAAGTTGTGGTAGAAGCAGCTCCTGAAGTTGCTCCAGCTCACAAATCAGCTCACTAAAATTCAAAAACACGTTTTCCTACTTCTTGGCGAATGCGAAGAAAACTAGGATTGTCTAAATAGTCGAAAGCCACTTCTGGCCATTCGATGAAGACATAACGAGCGGAAAATAAATAATCTTCGAAGCCGAACTCTTGCAGTTCGGCTTTTGATTTTACACGATACAAATCGAAGTGATACATGCGCTCGTTGTTGCGCAAATGATATTCGTTCACCAAAGAAAACGTGGGTGAGCTTGTGTTTTCTTCCCCCAATAATTTTGCAATACGAGAAATGAAAGTGGTCTTACCCGCGCCCATTTCCCCTTCCACACAAAACACTCCGGATGGATGCTTCTGAATGAATTGCAAAGCAATCGCCTCTAATTCTTCCAAGGAATAAACATCAAACTCCTGCATGTTATTTCGATTGTAACACAATGAATGGAATGATCATTTCCTCCAATGAAATACCTCCGTGCTGAAACGTATTTTGATAGTAGTTCATGAACTGATTGTAATTGTTCGGATAAACAAAGAAATCGTTGTTTGTTGCGAAAACAAAGGCGGTGCTAATGTTTTGCTTCGGTAAATGCGCATCACTCGGATTTCGAACTTCGAAAACATCTTTCTGATTGTAGTCTAAGTTTCTTCCGGCTTTGTAGCGCAAATTTGAATTGGTGTTTCGATCTCCAACAATGCGAATCGGATTTTCAACGCGCACCGTTCCGTGATCCGTTGTGATAATAACCTTGCATTTCTTTTCAGACAATTGCTTCAGCATTTCCAACAACGCGCTGTGCTCGAACCAACTTTCGGTTAACGACAAATACGCCGGCTCGTCGTCGGCCAACTCCTTAATCACGTCCATTTCGGTGCGTGCATGACTTAGCATATCTACGAAATTGTATACGATCACATTGAAGTTGTTCTTCAATAAATTCGTGTACGACTCGGCCAATTTCTTTCCAGCATGATAATTCGTAATCTTGTTGTACGACCACTTCACGTCGAGACCCAATCGCTTCAATTGTGTGCCTAAGAAATCTTCTTCGTGCATGTTCTTTCCGCCTTCGTCTTCTTCACTCTTCCACCAATTCGGATAAAGTTTTTGCATTTCCGAAGGCATTAATCCAGAGAACAGCGAGTTGCGCGCGTAGTGCGTGGCTGTAGGAAGAATGCTAAAGAACAAGTCTTCTTCTTCTATTCTGTAAAACGGTTTTATGTGTGGAATAAGCGTCTTCCATTGGTCGTAACGCAAGTTGTCTATGACCAACATGAAGACAGATTCATCGGCTTTCGCCGAAGCAACCAATGGCGCAATGCGCTGACGAAAAACAGAGTTTGAAAGTAAGGGCGCTTTCGAAAAATCTTTCATCCATTCAAGGTAATTCTGCTTGATGAATTTTGAAAACTGTTCGTTCGCTTCTCGACGTTGCGTCTTGAAAATTTCATTCATTCCCTCGTCGTTCGAACCGCGAAGCTCTTGCGACCAGTAGGTCATTTTCTTAAAGAAATTCTTCCACTCTTCCGCATTCATGCGCTGACCCAACTGCATGCTTATCTCACGAAACTCTTGACGGTAATCGTTCGTGGTCTTTTCGCTTACCAAGCGTTTTTCGTCGAGATTCTTTTTTATAGTCAGAAGAATCTGATTCGGATTAACGGGTTTAATGAGGTAATCGGAAATTTTCGAGCCAATGGCATCTTCCATAATGTGCTCTTCTTCACTCTTCGTTATCATAACAATGGGAAGAGAAGAGTCTATGGCCTTCATGTCTTGAAGCACTTGCAGTCCGCTCAATCCTGGCATGTTCTCATCTAAAAAAACAATGTCGAAGAATTCCTTTTTCACAAAGTCAATGGCCGATCTTCCGTTGTTCACCGTTGTTAGCACATAGCCCTTTTGTTCAAGGTAAAGAATGTGCGGTTTCAGCAATTCAATCTCGTCGTCGGCCCAAAGTATTTTTACAGTATTCATTTTTTTTTATATTGAAAGCAACAGTGCAAATGTCGTAACGAAGTAATGCGAATAAATTGCATGGCGGTAAAAATTATGAAGACTATATTTGTTGGGCTAACTTAAACTTCATCATGAAAAAATTTATTCTACCGCTTGCTGCTTTCTTATTTTCCGGAGTAATTGCATTTGCTCAACCGGGTACATTAGATTTAACCTTTGACACGGACGGTCTTGTTCTGGTGAATCCGACGAATGTTTTTGATAACGCGCAAGACGTGATTGTTTTGAGCGACAACAAAATTTTCATTTGCGGAACCACGGGCATGTTCACCGATTTCGACATGATGGTTGCGAAGTTGAATGAAGACGGAAGCTATGATACGTCATTCGGAAACAACGGTGTTTTCACACTTGCCAATACCGCTGGATCAGATTTCGCTTACGACATGACTCTTCTTCCCAACGGAAATATTCTTGTTGTTGGTGCTAAAAGCTTAACAGCTGCCGATACACAATTCGCTGCTTGGGCCATTAAACCAGACGGTACGTTAGACCCGTCTTTCGCGGTTAACGGAGTATATGAAACCAACCTCGACACGGGTGAGGAATACATTTACCAAGCCTTGATTCACAATAATTTGATTTATTTAGTTGGAAGAAAATTCACACCTGGATTCAGCTACAATTCCATTGCTGTTCAGTGTTTAGATCTTCAAGGAAATCTAGTTACCACTTTCGGAACAGGAGGGACTGCAACTTATCAAACAAGCAGCACAGACGAGTTTAATGTAACCGGAGCAACCATTGTAACGGAAGGCGCAATTGCCATTTGTGGAGACAAATACAATCCAAATACATTTACTTCGGTGCCGATGATCATGCTCATGACCTTGACCGGCGGTCCGGTTGGTGCTTTCGGAACAAACGGTTTGTGGTTAGACGCAACAGGCGGGACATACTACGACATTGAATATGCAAATTCAAAATTAATTGCTGTTGGAACCAATGGTTCTTCTTCTATGGCTCGCAGACATAACATCGACGGCTCTTACGACGTTTCTTTCGGAACCAACGGAACATTCTCCAATGCAGTTGGAGGGTATAGTGCATTCTACGATTGCACTTTAGGCGCAGACAACAAATGGTACGCTTGCGGAACAACAAGTTCTGGATTCATGGTGCGCGATTTCGTTACTTCAAGATTCAGTTTCGACGGAATTATTGATGCTACTTGGGGTGGTTCAGGAAACGTAGTTACCTCATTAGGAGATTCGTTCGACGACGCATACGGTATTGGTCTTCAAACCGACGGAAAAGTGGTTTGTGCAGGCCTAACTTCACAGCCCGGTGGAAATGACATGGGTGTTGCGCGCTATCAAGGCGACAACGGGATCATTTATGTTTCAGGTTGTACGAGCACTAACGCATGTAACTTCGATCCAGCTGCAAATGTCGACAACGGCACTTGTTACTTCGTTGGAGATCCTTGCGAAGATGGTTTACTATCAACAGAAAACGATGCCTACAATTCGAATTGTAT
>JBEIFO010000147.1:0-5454 GCA_040382375.1 Crocinitomicaceae bacterium | reverse complement strand
CCGAGCTTACCGATATGGGCATACTCAACTCAATTAAGGTGTAAAAACAACTCGGTGATTCTGTAGCATCTAAAACACCATCATTGTCATCGTCAATATCGACAACATCTTTCACACCATCGCTATCTGTATCCGCACACAGATTCAATACACTTGTTACTGCGTAATTCGCATATGTTGAATAATAGTTCACTGTTCCAGCTGTTGCCCCTTCGTAATTGTTAAGAAGTCCATTCGCATTGGCATCTGCACCTGTTGGATAAACTGTAGTACTTGTTGCCGTTGTTGAACTTCCTGATTCGATAGCGTCTGAACAGGCATCGCCATCTGAGTCTAAGTCCACGTGGTTTAGTTTGCCGTCATTGTCTGTATCAAGGGTACAAGCAGCTTTAGAGAAAGCGGAAGAAATATAAGCACCCGTATTGACATCAAAGTAAAATTCACTTGCAATTCCAGCGAGGATGTTTGCTGCTACTACGCCATAAATACGGTAATATTTGTAATTGCCGGCATTGGTAGTAACGGTGAATTTGTTTGAATTAGTCAGTGATACGGCTCCATTTACTGTGACATTTGTTGCGTTCAATGGTGCTGCAATGGCAGCCGTCAAATCGGTCCAAGTTAAATCATCATTGGATCCTTGAACTTTTAAACTTGCTGCAGTTGCCGCAAAAATCTGGGTTGCCGTTGTTTTTTGAATGTATAAGGCATCGAGTTGCAAAGGACGGGTGAAAGTAACCTTGAAGAGTTCCTTGTTCAATTGAGCTTGAGCAGTGGCTGTAGAGAATTGAACAGCGGCAGTTACCCCATTGTTATCCGTGAGTGCATTGTAATTTGTATTCGGAGCAAGGGTATTTAATTGAGATGAAATTGAAGCAAACACAGATTTGTCTGCAGTATTCCATTCGTCTTGATTGAAGAAGCAACTTGGCGATTCAACAGCATCCAGTATTCCATCATTGTCATCGTCAATATCGACCAAATCTTTTAAACCGTCATTGTCTGTATCTACACATGAATTGATCGTTGTTGATGTTGCATAATTATAGGTGTAAATCCCATTGTACACACCATTGTCGCTTACTGTTTCAAGTGCATTGGCAAAACCATTTGCGCCATGAGGTGCAGGATGCGCATAATTTGCAGTTGTAATGGTTGTGGTTCCGGATTCAATAGCATCCGAACAATTATCACCGTCTGAATCTAGATCCAAGCGGTTTGGAATCCCATCAGAATCCGTATCGTAATCTGCACACACAGGTACAATGGCATCTGCTCCGATCGACACATTGACATTATACGTGCCTGAGGTTGGACCAGTATTTTGGAACTGTAAATCCTGACTTGTTGCGGTTGCAGTAAACGTGATTGTTCTTGTTTCCCAACCACAACCTACTGTTGGCGTATATTGATCGATAACTGTTGTGCCCAACTTTACTGTTACTTGACCTAATCCTACACCTAGAGCAGCAAATTTTCCATAATGAACCGTTAGGTTATAGGTTTGATTTGGCACTAAATTATTGACAGTTGTTTTGAAAGCTTCTTGGGTATTTGAAAAGAAGCTCATCCATGACAAATGACCGTTAGGAGGAAGTGGCGCGGTTCCGACACATCCCACATTCCAAGGTCCATATACGTGTCCAGTGGCATCTGCAATATCTGGAGAAGAAACCGAGTTTACCCAACCAGGAGGAGCGGTGTTTTCAGCTTTTACACCTCCATTCGTTCCTGCAATGAGAATCGCTTGTCCGCACCCCATTTCATAAGTATCCAAGACCCCGTCATTGTCATCATCGATGTCAATCGTGTTTAAAACACCATCCCCGTCGGTGTCTTGCGCTAAGCTTTGATTTCCTATCAATAACAAAAATAAAATTGCTACCAATTGCAATAACTGCTTGCCAAAACTTCTCGAATGTATCATACTCTTTTTTTACGCTTTATTCACATAATCCCACTCTTTATTAACACAAGTAGTGAAATAAAGACAGAGGGGCGTAAAATTACCGCGATAAGACGGTGTCAAAATACATACTAATACACATGAAGATGTGTATTCCGAGTGTGGTTTAAAACCCTAAAAAAAAGGACAAGAATTCTTTCCTTTTTTATACAATAAAGATGTTTCACAAGATTCTTCGAAAGATGTTTCACAAGGTTCTTTGAAAGACGCGAAGCAAAATTCTTCGAAGTGTGCGCCTAAATTCTTTCTATCGAAGTGATTCCCGAAATTTTACCAAGTACAATGTTCTTAGCATTTCCGTTTTTTGAAGAGCGCCAGCTTGCGAACAGAGGCAGGTATCTTCCCACGTTGTTGAATGCCAACAATTCGTCTTGTAAAATCTTGGGGTCGTTCGATTCAATAATTTTAAAAATACTGTCTTCGACGTAATTCTTTCGCATAACGAATGGGTTTCCCAAAACGCTCTTCCACCTTTTCCTGAATTAGTTTTGAGATCATTCTTCAAAATTATTTTTTCCAATTTATACTGCCTTATCTAGAACAAACTTCAAACAGATACACATGTAGATGCGTATGCTTCTCAATCATCCATTCACTATGCCTTATTAACCTCCTGATTTCCTTTCCAACTTAGATTGAATAAATTTTGAAAACACAACCGTTCAATTGTTCCGCAAAAATACACATAAGGTTAACTCTAAAACGCTTCAGAGATATGCATGTAAATGTGTAATACCATACATAAAATGTGTACACGCGCTGATTTCCTGACTAATAATGATTCCCAATCTTGAATTAACCACTAAATTTGAGCGTGTCGCAATTATATCTTCAAATTATTCCAGGTGCTCGCAATTTCATTTGCTGGTCAATTGTCGCGTGGTGTTCATTTTTTATGAATGATTCTTCCGTGCAGGCGCAGTTCATCTACGCACAAATGCCACCTTATGACATTAATTCTGGACTTCCTGCAAATGAAGTTTCTGATTTGGTGAAAGACAAAAGCGGTTACATCTGGATCGCCACAGAGAAAGGCCTTTCCCGCTTCGACGGTTATCATTTCGAGAATTTCAACAGCACCTCTCACCCCAGCATATTTTACGACAACAGAATAAACCATATTAAAAAAAATGGTGATTTACTTTACATTCTTACCGAAGCAGACGGATTAATAGAATTGAATCCGCAAGAACTCACTTTCAAAAAACTTTCAAACGACAAGCCTCTATCAGTAGCATTTTCGAACGACACCACAGCATTTCTTTTCGACACAGGTCATTTGGTTGTTAAACAGAATAACAGAATACTATTCACAGAAAATACTGTTGTTGGACCTAAAGCAAGTGTGCTGATTTACCAAGGGGACCTTTTGTTTTCAGCCAACAAATCAGACATTTATCGCATTAACCTTGGCAACCCATCGGAACGAATAAAACTTCCCATGCCAAAAGATAGGACTTCCGGGAATCTCATACTATCGCCAAGGCACGGAGTCATTAACTGGAACGGTTGGAGGGTATTTATACTTCAAAATAACGAATTTGTTGATCATCCGGAATTCATTGATAAAACAGGGGTGAGTTTTTTCGATGAAGAATCTTCGGGAGCCATCATCCGAATTGAAAACAACATAATTCCCCATGTTACTCTTCATGGTAATTATTACGCACTGCTTTTCGGAAAAGATTCAAACCTTCAGTATCGCTGTATCTGCAGAGTAAATGAAAATGCAGTATTCATTGGCACCAACCAAGGAATGGTTCTAGTATCCTATCAGCCAGCCCTTTCAGAAAAAGCAATTGATAACCAGCTGACAGAACGAGACGAGGCCCTTGTGCGACGAAGAATTATAGAACACAACAAAAAACGCTACTTTTTGGGATTTCCGAATATACTTGAGCAAAACGAAGGAGGTGAAACGGGGCTTCTCACCGACACAACCTTTTCATCATATGACGGCCTTGTTCTCAATGAGCAATTGTATTTCACTGCTGAAGGTCGCCGTACTCTCGTTAGCTTGGATTTAAAAACAAAAAAACTCACCACACACATTCGCCATGAAAACAGAGATGACGCGAAAATGCAAGACATTTCTGTTTTTTCAGACTCTCTGCTTCTATTGACAGGTGAAAACAAAATAACAGCCTACAACCCTGCAAATAAGAGAGTTCAAGAATTCAGTTTAGACCTTGAAATTAACGTGTACAATGCTAACCAAATTGGAAAAAGTGACCTTATTCTTTTAGGAACAAGCCAAGGACTCTATCGCGTTCAATTGACCAACAACCATGGCTTCGAATATATAGACCACCCTTGCAGCAGCCTCGTTGAAATAAAAGACATTCTTTTCCGCGAAAACCAAAATGAAATCTGGCTGGCCACAAATACGGGAGTCGCTGTGGTTCAATTAAGCGATTTTAATATCACACGACTTTATAGTAATGCGTTTGAAGTCTCCCATCCGAAAGTTACAGCATTGGTCGAAGATTACAACGGTTGTATCTGGGCAACTACTTATCTCGGCATAACGGTTTACAACACAAAAGACGGATCCATTCGGTTTTTAAATAAATCACATGGTTTAGTTAACAAAGAGTTCAATTACTATTCGTCATGTTTACTCGAGAACGGCAATCTAATTTTCGGCGGCTTAAACGGTTTTGAAATTATTAATCCGCTTAAATTGAATGATTTTCAATACTCCAAAACCTTTCACATATCAGGTATCGAGCGCATTCAAACAGATAAAACAAAACAATTCTCTAATTACCAAGAAAACGAAATCATTTCTTTCCGAACGGGATTTGAATCTATTGTGATTCACCTTTCTCATTTAGACTACCAATACAAAAAAGGTTATTCGTTTCGTTACACTATTGATGGCAAGAATTGGTTTCAAACAGAGGATAAAGGAAGCATTGTTTTATCTGATCTTACTTATGGTGAATACACCTTAAAAATTCAAATGTTTGACCCTTTCGGAAGGCTGGTTACAGAGAAATCATTTACAATTGTATCAACTGCCCCTTTTTATGTAAAGACAAGCTTTCACGTCTTTTTTGCATTATTTGTGGTGGCAATACTAATATTGCTTTGGTTGAATATTCAAAAGTCTATGCGCATTCGTGCAATTACTAAAGCTAAGATTGCTATGGATCTTCACGACGAATCTGGAACCATTTTAACTCGCTTACTTCTGATTAGCAAAAAGTCGAAATTCGAAGCGAAAGAACGAGAGCAAATTCAAAACGGATTGAAAGAAGCCTTGTATAGTTTTAGAACTTACTTAGATTCTATTTCAAACAAGAGTCATTCACTGCGCGACCTTTCAGATGACTTGAAAGAATTCGTCACTGCTGCCTGTGGAGATGGCGGTATTCAATTTAAATTCAAAATGGATTTTGAAAAAAATTACAGAATAAACCGCGAACTCTATCGCGACGTAAAACTGTCTGTCTATGAAATTGTAACGAACTGCTTAAAACATT
>JBEIFO010000146.1:0-5487 GCA_040382375.1 Crocinitomicaceae bacterium | reverse complement strand
TTGGAAGGATTTCTTTTCGACGAAAAAGTTTTTTCACTTCGAATTAAATAAGACTCACGATTTCGTGTTGCTTCTTTTTTCGAGCATGGGAACAAACGAAAACTCTCCGTAATAGGTGTTTTGAAAATTTCCTTCAGCGTCTTCTTGAATAAGTGTCATTTCCTGTTTATCTCCTTCGCCGAAAGGCATAACGAGCTTCCCTCCTAGCTTCATTTGCATGAGCAGTTCTTCAGGAACAACAGGTATTGCGCAAGTTATGATTATTCTATCGTACGGAGCAAATACCGGGATTCCTTTGTAGCCATCTCCGTAGGCCAAGTGGCATTTGTAGCCCATTTCAGCTAACAGTTTTTTCGATGTGTCGAAAAGCAATTTCTGTCTTTCAATGGAATAAACCTTCGCTCCCATTTCGCAAAGGACTGAGGTCTGATATCCAGAGCCGGTTCCTATTTCCAACACCTTCATTCCCTTTTCTACATCTAAAAGTTGGCTTTGAAAAGCTACAGTATACGGCGCAGAAATGGTCTGTTCCGCGCCTATTGGAAGGGCCTTGTTCTCATAGGCCAATTCAACAAAAGCACTTGTTAAAAACGCATGCCTAGGCACTTTATTCATGGCATCTATCACTCGGGTATCTGTAATTCCCTTCTCGAGCAGTTCCTCCACTAATTTTCTCCTCAGTCCTTTGTGCCTGTAATTATCCTCAATCATACCGCCAAGGTAAGGGACTATTTCATCCGCTTTTCAGTGTTGAAAAGTAAAAATCAACGAAGTGATGTCGACATCAATTTCAATCACATTTGCATAAGAAGAGAATTATTTATGTTGAAAATAGGAGTTTTAGGGACGGGTTACTTAGGGAAGATTCACATGCAAGTGCTTTCGGAATTACCGGAATTGTTTCAGTCCATTCATTTTTTTGATCCGGATATAAAAGCGGCGAAAGAAGCAGCGGCGCGCTTTGGCATTGAGCCGTGTCACAGTCTAGACGCGCTTATTCACGAAGTAGATGTTGTGGACGTTGTTTCCAGCACACCTTCTCATTTCCAATGTGCTTCAAATGCCATTCGTAATCTGAAACACGTATTCATTGAAAAGCCTATTACTTCAACATTAGAGGAAAGCAACCGGCTCATTAAACTCGCGAAAGAAGCCCAGGTCATTGCTCAAGTAGGGCACATTGAGCGATTCAACCCGGCGTTTGTAGCCGTTTCATCACTTCTTGAAAACACGAAGTACATTGAAGCGCATCGATTGAGTCAATTCAAAGGAAGAAACAACGACGTCTCTGTCATTCTTGACGTTATGATTCATGACATTGATTTAGTTCTTGCAGTCACTCAGGCAAATGTTCGAAGAGTTTCGGCCAATGGGGCTTCCGTTCTTACGCCACACATAGACATTGCGAATGCCCGCATTGAGTTAGATAATGGGTGTGTTGCGAATCTTACTGCCAGTCGTGTAGGCACAGACTCCATGCGCAAAATGCGCTTCTACCAAAAAGATGCTTGTTACGTTTCAGATTTTCTAAACAAGACAGCCCATAGCTATGAACTTCTTCGTGAAAACGAAGAAAATGAGATCACTAAAAAAAGTCTTTCAGTTTCAGATACCAATGCGTTGAAACAGGAGTTAATGAGTTTCGGTGAGGCCGTCTTGCGTCAATCAGAACCAACAGTATCACTTGAAGACGGACACAAAGCACTAGCGGTGGCTGAAATGATTGCTGAAAAAATTAGACAGAACGTATTCACTTCCGAAGATTAAAGTTGATTTTTCTCTTAGGCAATAATCTCACTTTTCTTCCGTTTCTCAGTCTAACCTTTTTGATGCGAATGTATATTCGCAACCCAAAACACGCCGATTGAAACCAATTGTTTTTTTTATAGCCCTATTCGTTCTTGTTCTTCAAGGATGTGATATTATAAATCCAGAGGAAAAAGCGCCTGCGTATTTGTATATCCCGTCATTTACCTTTCAAGCAAATCTTAATCAAGGTACATCAAGCGAATCAATAACCGAAGTGTGGGTTTACGCTAAGGATCAAAGTTTGGGTGTTTATGACTTGCCCGCAAAAATCCCGATTTTAGACCTCGGAACTACAGATATTCGAATATTTGCAGGGATTAAAAACAACGGTATCTCTAACACGCGAATTCGTTATCCGTTTTACGCGCCCTTCGATACAACTCTCACCATCTCTGCCTTCCAGGTAGATACACTCATCCCTCATTTTTCCTATTACAACCAAGCGGTTATCTCAGAAAAAGGATTTGAAGGAGGAAACTTTTTAGTTCAAACAGGAACGAACAACGGCAACTTCTCAGTGACCAACCAAGCCACTCAAGTCTTTGAAGGAAACAGAAGCGGCTGGGGGCACATAGACGCGGGACTGAGTCACTTGTATTACAAAGACGACGAAAATCTCAATTACACAAGCGGTGACAATGTCTTTCTTGAATTGAACTACAGTAGCAATAACATTTTCTCGGTTGGTTTTATAACGACCACAGGTGGAATTGCGTCTAAGAACGTTGCACTTATCATTAATCCGACAGCAAGTGGCGATGGGCTTTCGCCCGTTTGGAAAAAGATATACATTGACTTTGGATACGTGCTTCAGCAAAATCCAACAGCTCAATTTCATGAATTATATATTGAAGCCATTCCTTCAAACGCTACTACTCCGGTAAACATTTTTCTAGACAATTTGAAGTGGGTGACTTGGTAGTGAAGGGTGAATAGAATTTGAAGAATAAAGGAATCATATTTTCATATGTTGCTGCAGATTGGATCGCTGCAGCTTCCGCGTGGACGAGTCTTTATGTTCTCCGAAAAAAATTCGAAGCAATCAAATATGGTTATGATTTAGGATTTCATACCGACACCAATTTTTTCGCTGCGCTAATATTCATTCCCCTCGGGTGGATTTGTTTTTACGCCATGTGGGGCATGTATTCCGATGTGTTGCGAAGACACCGATTACGCGAAATTGGCCAAATTTTAGCCACCTCAATAATTGGCAACACTGTTATCTTCTTTTTGTTTTTGTTAGACGATGAGCTTCCCAACTACAATTATTACTACACCACATTTGGATTTCTTTTGTTGGTTCATTTAGGTCTAACCTTGATACTGAGAATTTCTATTACTTCAAGAACCGTTAAAAAAATCCAGTCTCGCAAATGGGGATTCCCAACCCTAATCGTTGGCGGAAACGCTCGTGCGTTGCAGCTTGTAGACGAGATAACCCATTTAAAAAAATCACCAGGTTTTTTATTTAAAGGTTACCTAAAGATAAACGGAGCCGATGAGCAACTCTCTGCGAGTCTGCCCCTTTTCGGGAAATACCCAAGTTTACCGACCATTATTGAAGAGCATCAAATTGAAGAAGTGATTCTCTCTGTTGAAAGTGGCGACCACAAAGAATTAGAAAATATTTTAGCTCTTTTGGAAAACTACAATGTTCGCATAAACATTATTCCAGACACCTTCGATATTTTATCTGGAAATGTGAAGATGACGAGCATTTTCGGAGTTCCTCTAATTCGCTTGAATACGCTTTTAATGCCGAGTTGGCAATTCAGTATCAAACGAATTCTTGACATTTTTTTAAGTGCTATTGCACTCCTCGTTTTATCGCCCCTGCTGCTTATTATTTCCGGACTTGTGAAATCTACATCACGAGGAACGATCTTCTTTTTTCAAGAAAGAATTGGAAGAAATGGAATTCCTTTTCAGATAATTAAATTCAGAAGTATGTTTACCGACGCGGAAAAATTGGGTCCGCAATTGAGTTCAACACATGATTCTCGAATTACCAAATTTGGTAAATTTCTTCGGAAAACACGCTTCGATGAATTGCCTCAATTCTGGAATGTTTTAGCCGGAGATATGGCACTTGTTGGACCACGACCTGAGCGCCAATTCTATATTGATCAGATTTCGAAAATAAATCCGCACTATCAAAAGCTTCATCGTATTCGTCCTGGTATTACATCGTGGGGACAGGTGAAATATGGCTACGCAGAAAACGTTGAGGAAATGGTTCAACGCTTGCGTTACGATCTCTTGTATCTCGAAAACATGTCGTTAGCCATGGACATAAAGATTCTCTTTTACACAGTTGTGATTGTGTTAAAAGGGAGCGGGAAGTAATTGTTCTTTACAACTTTCCTTATCTTAACAAAAAAAATCATATGAACCGTTTACGTTGGATTCAAATTCTATTTGTTTGTGCAATAGGTTATTTCATTTTCGCTTCCAATAGCAACGGAAGAGCAACAGTAGCAAACTCAGGAAACACAGGAGCTCCCGGAGAGAATACATGCGGACAATGCCACAGCGGAGGAAATTACAATGCGTCTGTTACCGTTCAGATGTTTGCTCAAGGTGCAACGGTGCCAACGACTCAATTCTTTCCTGGAAATACGTACACCGTAAAAGTTACCGTGAACAATGCCCTGGGAAATCCTTTCGGTTATGGTTTTCAATTCACTGCATTAACTGACGCGGACAGCTCGCCAATTAACGGCTATAGCAGCCTTGCTTCAAACGTTAAGCAAAAAACAATTACCGTTGTAAACGCCTTCACAGGCAGAACATACCTCGAGCATAACGGTGTCACTTCAAATAATCTTTTCCAATTCAGTTGGACCGCGCCAGCTAATTTAAATGAGCCAGTAACATTTTTCGCAAGCGGAAATGTTGTGAACGGAAGTGGCTCAACAGCTGGAGATGCGACCGCAAATACTTCGTTAACCTTGTATCCCGCGGTGCAAGTGAGCAACGATATTGTTCAACCTGCCTGCACGAACAACGGTATTGGAACTATTACATTGACTATTTCAGGTGGACAAGCTCCGTACACCGTTGTTTGGCAAGACGGATCAACCGGAACAAGCATTCAAGGTGGACCAGGCTCCTACTCTGCATTAGTCACAGATTTCGCAGGAAATTCAGCAACCCTTCCTGCAGTATTAAATACATTCACGCCGCTTACCATCGAATCTACTTCGACAGATGTTTCTTGTTTCGGACTTTGTGACGGAAGTATAAATCTTAATATAATTTCAGGCACGGGGCCTTACATTATATATTGGAGTGATGGTTCTGTTGGAGGTAATAATCTCTCCAACATCTGCGCAGGCATATACACCGCTGACGTTTATGACTCGAATGGATGTTCATTCCTAGTGACAGATACAATCTTCGAACCTACAGCAATTACCAATGCTCCGGATATTCAAAACGTTTCTTGCGCAGGAAATTTAGACGGATGGATATTTAACAATCCCCAAGGTGGAACAGCTCCATACACCTACACTTGGAGCCATGATTTATTTTTGACTGAAAGCAGCGCAATCTATTTACTTGCTGGAAATTACACTTCAACAATAACTGATTTTAACGGATGTGAATTCTCTGAAACAATCACTATTGAAGAGCCTGATTCGTTAGACTATTCCGTTGAACTCTTTGTTGAAG
>JBEIFO010000145.1:0-5513 GCA_040382375.1 Crocinitomicaceae bacterium | reverse complement strand
GTTAATAAATATCATTCAAATGACGAATTGGTCATTATTGCCATTCAACGTGATTATAAAGTTTTCAGCTTATTGAAGTATGAACAGCAAAATGATAGAGAAGTCTTAAAGCAATTTTCAATTTCAGCTCCTTTCGAATATTTCTATGCATGCTTCCTTTCATTTAGAATTCCTAGCTGGCCACTAAAAAATCAAGAGTTAGTGAATAAATGGACCAAGGAATCCACTATTGTATCTAATTATTTGCAATAGTGTGTTTCGGCGTCAAGTATATAAAGTCAAAGTTTTTTTTCAATTATATTTTCAAATTTTTACATTTCGTATATTTTTGATTATTATTGTTCTGATTATTATATGTTTTTTAATAGAAATCAAGATTAAACACGTCATCAAAGGTGCTATCTACTGTAATATCCGATTACCGAAACTACTTATGCAGGCCGGACTTTCGGGTTATGCCGAAGAGAAAATTTTGATTCAACTCGATACAGAGGCTCAAGGATATGAATTCATTCCAGAACAATACTTCTTGAATAAATTCGATGTGTTCTCAACGATTAATATTGCATCATTGCCTTTATTGCTTGCTCAGAAATTATACGCAATACTCAATAGAAGAAGGAATAAAGGAAGAGATTTTTTCGATGTTGTTTTCTTGTTGAGTTTCAATGTCATTCCAGATTATGCCTTTTTGAATTTGAAAACAGGCATTTCAGATTCTTCACAATTGAAGAAAAGAATTATCGAACATTGTCAAACTCTCGACATGAAGGCCATGGCAAAAGATGTCGAGCCCTTTTTATTTCAATCTTCCGACACGAGGAAGGTTATTCACTTTGAAAAATTCATTGAGCAACAAGTGCTTTAATATTTCCTAAGAGTTGTTCTTGCAAGTAACCTAAATGGTTCGAGATTTTATTTATTCTCTAGTGTACTGACAATATTATTATTCTATCTCCGTATTAAAATAAGAATTCAGAAATCAGCGCGCTTTATTCGAGTTCAGAAGTTACCGGTTCATAAACGTATTAACCCCTAATTCTGATAGCCATGAAAAAGTTCACATTCATTCTTGTTGCGGTTTATTTAATGTCTTTCTTGTTGCAACGATTCATTGGTTTGCCAGGTTATCCAATACATTGGCATGAATTCTTAGCACATTGGGGACTTCTGAACAAGTTCATTCAAATCTTCTTTGTTGTTCCATGCGGAATGCATGCACTCTATCGAATAACAAAAGATTATTCAATTTAAATAACAACAAATTTAAAATAATGAACAATGAAAACCATCTTGCTCAGCGCAATTGCATTGCTGAATACAATTGCCAACAACGCTCAAATCATCAAGGTCTCGCTAGCCTCCAGTAGAAAATTCAGTCACGCAACTGATATTTCCACCAGAGAAGCCATGTATACCGATTCAATTAACTACTCCAATTCGGTAAGAAATGACAATGTTGCAGTTTTCGATTTCAACGAAAAAAAATTCACATTAAATAATTACCCTCCTTGCGAAATCATTCAGGTCAACACCAACGCTAATGTTTTAGATTGTGTTATTCTAGACAATGGAGTGAATGTATATTTCAAATTGGGGAAAAACGAAAGAGGTATCATGCAGTTCCTTTCTGAATGGGAATGGGAAGGTAAAGTGAACGGTTATTTCACTCTGAATTCCGATGTTAGATATTCCATACAAAACGATGGGACGCAGGTTGCAGCAGCGGATCATTAGAATTCAACGACTAAACTGTTTTTATCTAAATCGAAAGTATTCTGTTTTAATATTCAATAACCCCTAATTCTAATTGTTATGAAAAAGCAACGCACCGCACTAACAGTGCTTATCCTTCTAGCAAGTTTATGTTTCTACACCAAGAAGGGACTCGAATGGTTCGCCAGCGACCCTGATAGTCTTAACCAGTTTTTTGGAATGCTATGCTATCACATTCTCTTCATGGGTGTCTTACCGTTAGGCGGATGGATATTACTTAAATCGAAAAGTAACACTTAAAATTAATCGTCATGAAATGCCCAACACATTTTTTTTTGGCTTTCGTTCTCTTGCTTCCAGCATTCGGACATGCCCAGGTATTCGAAGTTCATACCGATACCATTCAGTATTTCGAACATCCTCTTGAAATGAAATTTCTCGAGGCATTGGATGCCAATAAAATTACTTACACGAAGCTAGGTAAGGGAGATGTTCAATACACCATTGATCTGAACAATCGAAAAATGGTTATGATTCCGAATGCTGGAGAAGAGAGCTTCTCTTTTGATATCACCGAAGTCTTTAATACCGGAGAAGATATACTAACATCCTTTGAGTGCAGAGACAAATCCGGGTTTATAGGAGTAATACTTCTTTATAAATCAGAAAATGAAGGTATAAACATGCTCGTCGAATACAAGACCAGCGAAACCGTAACGGAAGGGTATATGTGTTTCGATGTGACTGTTGATGAAGAGTTGTTTTCAAATCAATAATTAACGTTATGAAAATCACACTTTCAATGATCAGCATTTTTCTTGCAATCTGCGGCGCTAATGGGCAAGAAGCTGCTTATTTCTACCCTCATTTCGAGGAGTTATTTGTGCTCGACTCATTAAATATTCCATATTTGCCAATACCTGAACGAAATGGGATAAGTCCTGTCGGAAGAACCTATTCAACTGAAAAAGGTGTGAAAAAGCACAACAAGTATTTTCATAACAATGAATTTGATTTTTTACCATCGCCGAGCACACCAAGAGTCAAGCTAAACACTTTTTTCAGCTCATATAAATTCTATACCGAAGGTGATCGATTTATGTTAATGATGATGGAAATGCAGAATTTCGATATTTTGGGTTTTGCAATAATTCCATTGTCGGGAGGAAAATACAAATCGGTTGAAATACTAGAATATTACACCGACAATAATACTTACGGAACTATCGTCTTGCTTCAAGTGCAATCGGGTGAGATGACATTCATTGATCAATTTCAGCATCCCGTTAGCTTGGACTGGGAACCTACATTCGATTGAGGTCGAACTTAAGACTTGTTTTCGTCGGGAGAGGATGTTAGTTATTCTTCAGGTTAAGAGAAGTTATGAAAAGGTAAGAGGAGGTAAGACGGAACTTCGTTTCATAGTTAATATTTTCAATAATAGTAAATCATCCATTACAATGAAATCAATAATTCTTTCCACCCTTTTCCTCTTAGTGGGTTTATTAGCCAAGGCACAGGAGCCACAATACTTTTTTCCTGATTACGAATGTCAATATGTTTTAGATTCATTGAATATTCCATATGTTCCTATCGCACAAAGGAATGGAACAGCTCCAATATATTCCGACGGAGCATTTCCGAGAAGTATAAAAAAACACAAAAAGTATTTTAGCAATAACGAGTTTGAATTTTGTCCAAATGAAAATACTCCTGCGATAAAATGGGTTGAATTTTCAAAGTCTTTAGTCTTCATTAATGAGTTTGAAACGGGCGTAAGTGATTGGTTTTCTGTTTTTGATATTACGGTTATAGGGTATTCAAAAATTAATTTATCCGGTGGGAAATATAAATCAGTTCAAATTGTAGAAACACGAGTTGATGCACAGAAGCAATTTTCCACAATAGTTTTACTAGAGGATCTATCAGGGAGAGTGTTTTTTGTAAATCAAATGACTTATCATATTTCAAATTACAAATAGAATATCATTCATATTGTCTAATCACGATGTCTATCAAGAATTATAGTTGAAAGTAAAGAAATCATTCTTTTTGAATTCGTTTTCAAATAAGAGTTAAGTGATTAGGTTGTTTTACACAGTGTTTTACACAAACGGTGTTTAAAAAGAAAAACCCCTTGATAATCAAGGGGTTTTTCTCTCTTTTAGCGGTCGGGACGGGACTCGAACCCGCGACCCCGTGCGTGACAGGCACGTATTCTAACCAACTGAACTACCCGACCGTTGCCGTAAAGCGATGCAAAAGTAATCTCAATTTTCAATTACACAAACTTTTTCATGTAATTTTTTTCTTCTTTCCTTTCGCGCCCTATGCTTTATACAGTAATCGTCGCAGACATTCGTTGCTCCGCAACATTCGCCTGGCTAGCAAAAAAACGCAAGGTTGCGCTTTACTTCTTTTCTTTTCGTTTCTTTGCAGCCGTGTCGAAACCCTTACTCATAATCCCGCCTTTAACGCAGCTGAATACCCCGTATCCAGCTACCGCTTATTTAACCGGATTCTTGAAACAGCAAGGTTTCGATTCAAGACAAAAAGATTTGGGATTAGATATGGTGTTGGAAGTGTTTTCCAGAAATGGATTCACGCAACTTTTCGATGCCATTGAAACTTCCAACTTCAACTTAACTCATCAACTCGATGCGTTAGTGAAAAATCGCAAGGCCTACGAGAACACAGTAGATGCGGTCATTTCCTTCCTTCAAAATAAAAATTACACGCTCGGATACCGCATAGCAGCAGGGGCTTATTTGCCCGAGGGTTCTCGATTTCAACAAATAAAAGACCTCGAATGGTTCTTCGGAAACATCGGGGTGCAAGACAAAGCGCGATACAAGTGCACCATGTACCTGGAAGACATCTCAGATCTCATTCAAGCTACCGTGGGTCCGCATTTTGGTTTTTCGAAATACGCAGAACGCATCTCGCGAACCGCCGTTTCCTTCACTCCAATTCTTGAAGAATTGAACAAGCCCAACAATTATCTCGACGATATTTTGGTGGAAAGGGTGAAAGAATATTTTAAAGAAGAAATTCCTTCCATGGTAGGTTTCACAGTGCCTTTTGGTGGAAATTTATACGGCGCTTTCAAAGCAGGGCAATGGATTAAGACTCATTATCCTGAAGTGAAAATCGCAATGGGTGGGGGATATCCGAATACTGAACTTCGCGAACTTTCCGATCCGCGCGTTTTCGACTTCGTCGATTACATTACCCTCGACGATGGGGAAGGGCCGTTCCTAGCGCTTTTGAAGCATCTGGAAAATGCAGAAGTTTATTCGGAACTGAAAAGAACGTTCCGTAGAAATTCAGTCAACGAAGTTGAATTCGTTGACACTAAAGTAGGAGGAGATTTCCTTCACGCACAAAAACCAGCGCCGAGCTATACCGGTCTTCGTTTCTATGAATACCTTTCGGTGATAGACATGCCGAACCCCATGCACCGCTTGTGGAACGACGGGCGTTGGAACAAGATGACAGTGGCTCATGGATGTTATTGGAAGAAATGCAGTTTCTGCGACATTACCCTCGATTACATTGGAAGATACGACCAAGCCAGCG
Organism: Crocinitomicaceae bacterium; assembly: GCA_040382375.1. Classification (GTDB taxonomy): domain Bacteria; phylum Bacteroidota; class Bacteroidia; order Flavobacteriales_D; family Sanyastnellaceae; genus CAIZGX01. The sequence continues at coordinate 218 of JBEIFO010000145.1, read as the reverse complement.
CAACGCATTTAGTGGATCAGATGGAAGCGCTCATTGCTGAGACCGGTGAAACCGGATTTCACTTCGTAGATGAAGCAGCGCCTCCAGCAGCATTGCGCGATCTAGCCATTGAAATTCTTCGCAGAGGCTTGCAAGTCTCTTGGTGGACCAACATTCGTTTTGAAAAAACATTCTCTCCCGATCTCTGTAAAATTCTAGCAGCCTCCGGATGCATTGCC
>JBEIFO010000144.1:0-5523 GCA_040382375.1 Crocinitomicaceae bacterium | reverse complement strand
TGGCACAACCGAAACAGTTGCAATAACTGGATTTGCAGAATTATTTGTTGCCGTAAAAGAGGGAAGTCCTCCATTTCCAGACGCGGCCAACCCAATACTCGTTTGGTTGTTCGTCCATGTAAACGTAGCGTTAGCAGGCGTTCCTGTAAATGTTTGAGCAGGAACAGCTCCTCCCGAGCACAGTGAAATGGGTGTAACAGCAGTAAACGTCGGTGCTGGACTAACCACTACAGGTATTACTTGTTGGGCTTGGCAACCATTTTGAAGGACAGTTACTGTGTAATTTCCAGCGTTAATTAATTGAGCGCTTGCTATTGTCGGATTTGGAGACAACGTCGTCAATCCGGGACCAGTCCACGCTACAAGAGCACCAACGGGCGCCCCAGCAGTAAACGATAACGGACTACCAACACAAACAGGACTATTTGATGTTGGGTTCATTGTTGGTGTAGGGTTTACAACAACCGTTGTAGATCCTGTGCAAGTAGCGGCACCCGTTGCGGTAACCGTATAAACACCTGCCATTGTTGAGTTACAATTTGGAATAGTAACGTTCTGTCCCGTTGCAGTAAATCCGTTTGGACCTGTCCATGTATAAGCGGTCGCGCCATTCGCCGCTGTAGCATTCAATGTAATAGTTGTTCCAGAGCAATATGGACCAAGATTGGAAGCTGTCACTCCACAAACAGGAACGCACGAAAGGCTTCCGCCCCCAGCGGCCTCCGTAATACTAACATTACCCGTGCAGCCACCGAAATTCGTGAGCAACATAATGAAAATTTGCCCAGGCGTTCCTGTCAATGTGAACGCATTCCCTGAGGCGGCAGAAAAATTACAACTTACCGGAGCGGCCGTTAGACCCGCACATGCCGCTGACAAGGTGTTGAAAGGACCCCATACAGCATAGTCTTGATCGCAAGGGGCTGTTTGATTTATAGAAACTGTTCCACCTGTTCCAATAGTTAGTGTAAACCAAGCGGGGTTAGGCTGACTACCGAGACAACCATAGTTATTTCCAACTGGCACTGTACCTCCAATAACCGCAGGAAAAGTAGTGGGAGTTCCTGAACACATAGGTGTTGCCCCCAAACAGTTAGGACCTTGCCCAAACGATTTCAAGTTAACAAAAACAGAAAATATTAAAGTAAGAAAGAATATATGCTTTTTCAAAATAACCAGCTTTTATAAGGTGTTGAATCAAAGACGGAAAAAAAACCTAACAGGTTGCTCCGCGTCTTTCACTTCAAAGCAAATATAAATTATAAAGACTTAATGAACAATGGTTTCTACATACAAAACTTGTCCGTTTTCATTGTAGCTCGTGACCTCCATTTTACCGTTCAAGATTTCAACAACCATAAAACCCAAAGAGGATTGCGCAAAATGTGTAAATTCAAATGGTGATTGAATTGGTCTTTTACTGCCACCGCCACCGGAAACAAAATAGGTGACAGTTCCTGTTGGCTTATGAACCTGAAGATCGTGCTCATGCCCACAGATGTAAGCATCAACATGTGTTTCGTTGAACAAACCCTCAAACTTACGCATATACTGAGGCTGAGTTTTTCTCATGCCACAGGTGTACAACGGGTGGTGTCCAAAAACTAATTTCCAATTTGCCGTTGAACTCCGGAGTCCTTCTTCAACCCACCCGTTTTGATAAACCGTATCTATCGAGTTTAGCTCTGGGTATGCATTTCCTGCGGACAACAAGTCCTTTTGATAAGGATTTGAATCCATAAAAAAAATGTCAAGAGTCTCACCAACACCAAAATTAAATTGCTCCCTGTAATATTTAGAAGGTAATCTCCATCTTGTACTATTGTTCGAATAAGCGATTTCAGCTGAAGGCGCCCCACGATAATCGTGATTACCTAGAATAACATACCACGGACATTGTAAATGCGCGCCGGTGTAAACATTTTCGAACGAGAGGTCCCACAGAACATCTCCTACTGAATCTACTCCAGAATCATAGAAATTATCTCCGGTACTTACAATAAAATCATAAGCACATTCAGCACCCACTTTCTCCATGGCGGCAGCAACTTTCATTTGATCCGTCTGGCCATACCAACCCCAATCCCCAATAACCGCAAAACGAATGGCAGAATCCCCTTTGCAATTCGGCGCTGAAATGCACACGGGTCCATTTTCTCTGCAACTTATTAGCGAGCTAAATAAGAATAAAGCAGAGCCAAACAAGATGAAAATCAGACCGCTTTTCTTCGGAAATATTTTATTCATTGACGTTCTAGTTTTCGTTTTTTTCAAATTTAAGGCGCATTCCCACTATTTTTGAAATGTTATGCTAAAACAAGGACTTCAATTAAAACTTCAACAGAGACTTTCTCCTCAACAAATACAGTTGATGAAAATGTTACAAATTCCAACTATGGAATTAGAACAACGTATCAAAGAGGAAATGGAAAGTAATCCGGCCCTTGAAGAGGGGGAAGAGGAAAAAGAAGAAAGCGAACGCGACGAAGACAACAATGAAGAAGAAAACGACAACCAAGAAGTAGATTTCGATTTTTCAGAATATCTTTCAGATGATGATATTCCGGATTATAAATTAAGTGTCAACAACAACTCTGCAGACCAAGAAGACAGAGACATTCCTATCGGAGCCGGAAAAACTTTTCATGATTTGCTTTATGCGCAAATAGGGCTTCGTGATTTAGATGAAGAACAATTACAACTCGCGGAATATATAATTGGAAACCTTGATGATAACGGCTATTTGCGCCGAGAACTACAAGCGGTTGCAAATGATCTTTCGTTCTCCATGAACATCATGACTTCCGTTCCGGAATTAGAGGAAATTCTCAAAGAAATTCAAGAGCTTGACCCCGCTGGTGTTGGCGCAAGAGACCTTCGTGAATGTTTGTTCATTCAGTTAAAACGTCAAGAAAAAAACACTCCCACCGTAGAGTTAGCCAAAGTGATTATTCAAAAATATTTTGAAGAATTCACGAAAAAACACTACGATAAAATTTCGAAAAAACTTGGGATTACTGACGAAGAATTGAAGCCTTCTATTGAACTCATCTTGCATCTAAATCCTAAGCCCGGGAACAGTATGCAAGAATCGAATAGAACCGTGCAGCATGTTACTCCTGACTTTATGCTGGTTGTAGAAAACGATGAACTTCGCCTTCAGCTTAATTCTAGAAACGCGCCTGAATTAAAGATTAGTCGCGAATACAAGGGTATGCTTGATCATTACGCCAAGCTCAAAACAAAAGATCAGAAAGCCAAAGAAGCCCTTCAATTCGTAAAACAAAAAATTGAAAGTGCTAAGTGGTTCATAGACGCTATTCAACAAAGAAATCAAACGCTAATGATTTGTATGGAAGCGATTCTTACCATGCAACGCGAATTTTTTCTTTCTGGGGACGAAACAAAATTGAAGCCCATGATTTTGAAAGACATTGCCGATCGCGTAAACATGGACATTTCAACCATTAGCCGTATGGCGAATAGCAAATACATTCAAACGCCTTATGGAACATATTTGTTGAAATACTTCTTTGCGGAAAGCCTTTCAACCGACGAAGGAGAAGAGGTGAGTTCAAGAGAGGTGAAACAAATTCTGAAAGATGCAATAGGCGCAGAAGAGAAAAAGAAACCCCTCACAGATGAAAAATTAGGTAAATTGCTCAACTCAAAAGGATACAACATTGCGCGCAGAACGGTTGCTAAATACCGCGAGCAATTGGGAATTCCGGTTGCTCGATTAAGAAAGGAAATGTAATGAAAGAAAAGTTTATAATTCAATTTTCGAAATTCCTTTCTTTGATTTTCCACCCCCTTGGAATGCCAATGGTAATCTATCTTTTGGTGCGATGGATTGATCCGTACTACATCGCACCGGTTGAAGCTGATTACTTCGTTTTCTTGCTGCTTGGCATTAACATCATAGCTCCCGCTATAAGTATCGTTATCATGATCAAATTCAAAATGGTTTCTTCCATTGATTTGCATGATCGTAAAGAGAGATGGGCGCCGTATTTATTGGTTATCTTGTATTACATTATGTCCTACGGCCTGCTCAGATACCTCGGCCCAACACTTCCAACCGAAGTATTCTCTTTCATACTTTCAGTAATAGTTTCGCTCCTTCTTTCTTTGGGAATAAATTTCTTCTGGAAAATAAGCGTGCACATGCTCGGGCAAGGTGGGGTGTTTGGCTCATTAATAAGTCTTAGCATCTTGCACCGTGCAGACGTTTCCATCATTATTATAACGTGTCTTTTAATGTCTGCGCTAACCGGATTTTCAAGGTTAAGACTCAACGCGCACACCCACCAGCAAGTCTATGCTGGATTTGTTTTAGGCATGGTGTGTAACCTTGTTATTCTTTGCGGAGAGTGGTTTATTTAACCTGAGTTCTCGTCCAGTTCCAAGCGTGAGCTAAAGCGTCATCAATGGTTAGTTGACACTTCCAACCCATCTTCTTTTCAGCATAATCAGGAACAGCCCAAATGGCAGGAACGTCACCCGATCGTCTTCCAGTAATTTCTACATTCAATGAAACCCCGTTTATCTTTTGAAAACGGTCCAAAACTTCTTTTACGCTGTATCCTTTGCCAACTCCTAAATTGAATATTTCCAATTTCGAATCTCTCGAAAGATTTAACGCCAATACGTGCGCCTTCGCAAGATCCACAACATGAATATAATCGCGAATACAAGATCCGTCTGGAGTGTCATAATCCTCTCCGAATACAAATAATTTCGCACGCTTCCCTGTTGCCACTTCACACACCAAAGGAATTAAATTCGTTGGCGCATCGTTTGTTGACTCTCCAATTCTAGCGGAAGGGTGAGCCCCAACCGGATTAAAATAGCGTAACACAACAGATTGAAACGGAACGCCCTTCGCCGCTTCAAAAATTAGATCTTCACAATCTTGTTTTGTTTGGCCGTAAACGGAAGCCGCCGGCAATCGGGGAGTGCTTTCGCTAACCGGATTTATTTCCGGCGTTCCGTATACCGTGCACGAGCTAGAAAAAACAAATCGCTCTACCGAAAACTCTTCCATCAATTGCAACAAAACCTTGGTTGAACCAACATTGTTGCGCATATATGCTTCCGGCATTTTTTGCGATTCCTCAACAGATTTAAATGCCACAAAATGAATGGCTGAATTAATTTTATAAGTTGAAAAAACACGACGCATCTCAGATTCGTTCGTGCAATCTACCTGCTCAAATGAAATTTTCACTCCAGTTAATTCTTCCAAACTGCTCAAACGACCAATCGTCGAGTTCGCCAAATTATCCACTATTACAGGAGAGTATCCCGCTGATATCAATTCTACAACCGTGTGCGAGCCTATGTAACCCAAGCCCCCTGTGACTAAAACCGTTTTATTTTCCATAACTCCAGCAAAGATAGAAAGATAAAAATTCCATCTATTTGAAACCTTTGCTTTTATTCCCGCGTATTCAAGGAAAATTAGAAAATGATCGCATCTACTACTCCCCCTTCAGCATCTATAGATAAAAACAATCTTCT
>JBEIFO010000143.1:0-5530 GCA_040382375.1 Crocinitomicaceae bacterium | reverse complement strand
TCGATTGGTCGCAAAGGGTAACGTTGAATTGAAACGTTCTTCTCGTAGTTGAAATGTAAACGCCGTTTCGGTATTCTTCCGCGCAAACGGTAATGGTATATTGACCAACCTGAGTAGCAGTGCCGCTGATTAATCCGGTGGTTGAATTAATTCCCATAACGGGATTACTCGTGATTGGATAGGTCGGAGAAAATCCGGGTCCGTAAGTTAAATTCGGATAAGGCGGATTGTTCGGAGGAGTAGGCATGGGTGCGAACTGATCAGAAAACAAATAAGGCGCGCAAAAAGAATAAACGATGACGTCTCCATCTGGATCCACTGCCGAGTGGTCGAAGGTGAATGAAGCATCTTTGCACAAAGCCGGTGGAGGGAAGTTGTTAAAACGTGGACTCGAATTGTATCCGACCGCGAGTTCGCTTGTTCCCGGGACATGCGCTACGTAGGAGACGCCTTGTGACTGCGGCGATATTAAATTATCAATACTTGGCTGAAAGCAGCAGCGCTGGTGAACAATGTTATATCCGCCAGGAGTCGGAGGCAAATTCACGCTGCCAGTGTATATGGCTTGTTCTACACAAATATCTGGAGGAAGAACAAAGCACGGGTTGTTTAGCGTTATTGGAATGTTCGTAACGTTCGTGCTAATGAGATTAACGGAAAGGTCGGTAAAGAGCACATTGTTGCTGGTGAAAATGCCAATGGAAACAGCCGCGTCGAAATCGGTTCCATTCACATTCGCGGGCCCACAATCGCGGAAAATTTTCAACGTAACCGTATAATTATTTCCTGAAGTGTGCGTGTAATAGACTTCTCCGCCAATTAAGTGCGAGGCAAAACTCTCAAAAGAAATGAAAACGCACAACAAGCTAAAAATGGATTTTAGCAGGGAGGACGTTAATTTCAAAGTTGCTTTGTTGCGCATAAGTTCTATCTACGAATATAAAACCATTTTAATGGGGAAAAGGTTGTCTTAATAGGTTAAAAAGAATATTTAATTGAATTCCTTCCATAAATTTGAAACGATGGAACACTTGTCACATGTGAATGAAAAGGGAAACGCGGCTATGGTCGATGTTTCCGATAAGGCCGAAACACTGCGCAAAGCAACTGCGCAGGCAGAAATTGTTTTTCCGGAAAATTTAAATGCGTTGTTTCAAAACAACGAATACCAATCGCCAAAGGGTCCTGTGTTCCAAACCGCTCGCATTGCGGGTATTCAAGGGGTGAAGCAAACATCGAGTTTAATTCCGCTGTGTCATCCGCTTGCCATTACAGGCATTGATGTGCAAATTGAAAAGACAGAGAAGGGCGCACATATTCAGTGCACCGTGAAAAATTTTGGTAAGACTGGGGTTGAAATGGAAGCGCTTACCGGCGCATCTGTTGCGGCGCTTACGATATACGACATGTGCAAAGCCATGAGCTTCGAAATGGAAATAGGAGGAGTGAAGTTGTTAGAAAAGTCTGGAGGTAAATCGACATACATTTCCAAGTAATGAACCTTCAATCCAAATCGAATTGGCACTCACGCGAGTTGGCGCTTTACGGCACCACATGCGAAGAGATTAGAAGTTGGGTAAATTATTTTCAGTTGGAAGTGAAGCAGCGTTTGACTTATGTCGATGCTTCTCACGCAGAAGGAAATTCCGAAGGTTCGGTTGGAATTACCACGCATGAAAATCATTTTGTTCTTCAGGAAGAAACAGGACTTGACCAAACGGTACTTCAGGAATTCGACGGGGCGTTAGTGAATGGCAATCACCATGCGGCTTCCAACCAAATCATTTTTGTTAATCTTGAAAAAGAAAAGAGTTTAATCAAGCGAAGCGCAGAACTAACCAATGTTTTAGCCGTTGTCCTTCCGGAAGGAATGACAGAGGTTCCCGCGTATGTTCACCCCTTCCTTCAACCCGAAACAAAAATTTTTATGTTGAAGGAAGAAGTGCTTGAATTCGTTTCAACTTTCTTTGAAGTGGCGCCTCTAAAAGCCTTGGTTTTGTTGGGTGGAAAGAGTAGTCGTATGGGTGAGGAGAAGGGACTCATTCATTATCATGAAAAAACACAAGCGGAACATTTGGTTTCCTTGTTGGAAGAAATAGGGTTGGAAGTTTTTCTTTCCGTTCGGGAAGAACAGAAAGAAAATTATGCGTTCTTGAACAGACCGTTTATTGCAGATCAACTTCAAGGTGCTGGTCCGCTTGGCGGAATTGCTTCCGCGATGCGAACCCTCCCGCAAACAGCATTATTAGTTGTGGCGTGTGACCTTCCGAATCTTCAAAAAGAACAACTTGAGTTGTTGTTGAAGAATAGAAACGCTAAGGCGTTCGCCACGTGCTTTGAATCGCCTATGGATGGAGGGCCAGAGCCGTTGTGTTCCATTTACGAACCGAAATCTTTTTCGGCATTAATGAAAGTTTGGGTAAATGGAAAGAGTTGTCCGCGGAAGATGCTTTTCAATCGGACCGTTGAAATTCTTCCTGTTAAAGATTCAAAGTTTTTAGTCAATGCGAATACGCCAGAAGAGCGCATTCAACTTCAAGAAAAAAAGTAAAAGACCGTGAGCGTAAGCCGGGTTCTGTTCATGTGTTGCCACATGTTTCATCATTTATCTATGCGATCTACCCTCCGAGATTGAGCGAGCAACTCTTCAGTTGGAACGAATCCAACGGCCTCGGTTTATTTGATCTTACAGCCCGCAAGGTTTTCCTAGCTCGTCTTGTTACCAAGAACGACGGTGGTCTCTTACACCTCCTTTTCACCCTTACCACTATTGCTAGTGGCGGTTTAATTTCTGCAGCACTGTCTGTCCGTTAAACTTGCATTTAACGTCCCCCGCTTTTCACAGGGTGCGGCGCTCTGCGCAGCCCGGACTTTCCTCTAGTTTTGCAACCAGCGATGAATCCTCTTCGGTCTTTGCCGCAAAGGTAGTACATTCGCTATTGATTTTTTTAGTTAGAAGACTGAACCGAGAACATGATTAAAAGATTATTCAAATTAGCTCATCCAAAATTTCAGAAATTAATTCTGGAATATCCCGTTTCGTTTGAACCGCGCTACGGGCATGGACAACCCGCGCATCCGCAATTGCTTTCCATTATTGAAAATAGAAAAGAAGAGTATGAGAAGTGGCTACACGCTGCTTTGAAATACACGCCTCATTTTCAATCTATAAAAAACAACACCGAGAAACCCTCGGCGCAAGAACCGTTTTGGAACAATTTGTTTTTGCCAGGTCTCGACATGGTTATGTTGTACACAGCCATCTCGGAACTGAAGCCGAAACGTTATGTTGAAATTGGATCGGGCAATTCAACCAAGGTTGCGCACAAGGCCATCACTGAGGAGGGATTAAAGACTGAAATTATTTCGATTGATCCGATGCCTCGCGCTGAGATAGATGCCTTGGCGAATACTATTATTCGTTCTCCGTTTGAAGATTGCGATTTCGATTTTCTCGAAACGTTGGAAGAGAACGATATTTTGTTCGTCGACAATTCGCACCGTGTATTCCCGAATTCCGATGCTACGGTGTTTTTCTTGGAAGTGCTTCCAAGATTGAAGAAGGGAGTGGTTGTTCAAATACACGATGTGTATTTGCCTTTCGACTATCCGCAGTTTATGTGCGATCGTTTTTATTCAGAGCAATACATGTTGGCAGCGTTTCTTTTAGCCAACAGCGAAAAGTACGCGCCCCTGATTCCGAATTATTATCTTTCCGAAAACCAAGAATTAAGTCAAATCATAGAACCCATTTGGAATGCCATTCCACACGTAGTGGAAAAACACGGCGGATCATTTTGGTTGAAAATAGAAAAGTAACATGACAGAAACTGCACTCTCCCGCAAAAAGATTCAGAACGGATGGGCCATGTACGATTGGGCCAATTCGGTTTACAATTTGGTTATTGGATCTACGATTTTCCCTATTTTCTACGATGTGATGACCTCCGTGAAAAACGAAGCAGGAGTCGTTACTTCGTCCAAAGTACAGGTGTTTGGAGCAACCTTGGAGAATACAGAGTTGATTAGTTATGCAACCGCATTCGGCCTTACAATTGTGTGTTTGATTTTGCCTATTCTTTCAGGTTTTGCAGATTATTATGGAAAGAAGAAATTCTTCTTGAAGTTCTTTTGTTACTTGGGATCTCTATCCTGCATGAGCCTTTATTTTTTCGATCCTTCAAACATGGAATTAAGTATACTAAGTGTAATTCTAGCATGTATAGGTTTCTGGGGAAGCTACGCCTTTAGTAATAGTTTTTTGCCAATAGTGGCGACAGAGGATGAGCAAGATAAACTTAGCGCAAAAGGATTTTCATTGGGTTACTTGGGAAGTATGATTTTACTTATTTGTGCCTTGGTAGCTGTGATGGTTATTGCGAAGAGCGGACCAGAGAAAGTGATGATGATGCGTTATTCTTTTATTGCTGTTGGAATTTGGTGGATGGGGTTTGCTCAAATCACCTTCGCCCGTTTGAAAGAGAGTGAGCGCGTTCATGTCGAAAGAACAAATGTATTTACTAAAGGGTTTTCGGAGTTAGGAAGTGTTTTAAAGCAATTGAAAAATCTACCTCAGTTGAAGGCTTATTTATTGGCCTTCTTCACTTTCAGCATGGGTATTCAAACCATTATGCAAATGGCCACCTATTTCGGCAAGAAGGAGGTGAAGTTGGAAACACTCAACTTAATTGTAGCGATTATTTTGGTTCAGATAATTGCGATTCCGGGAGCATATCTTTTTTCGAAGTTGTCGAATAAAATCGGAAATTTTTCAGTGTTGAAAATAGCACTTGCGTTGTGGATGTTCATTTGCTTTTTTGCATTTTTCTTTGTTCAAGAAGGTCAAGTTATGATGTTCTATATTGTTGCAGGACTTATTGGTTTTATCATGGGAGGCACGCAATCTATAGCGCGTAGCACCTATTCGAAATTAATTCCAGGAACAAAAGACACGGCGTCTTTTTTCAGTTTTTATGACGTGACTGAAAAAGTAGGATTGATCATTGGATTGATTTCCTTCGGATTTATTGAAGGAAAATTCAGTATGCGCTATAGTATTTTGGCGTTGATTGTGTTCTTCGTTATAGGTTTTGTCTTGATGTTCTTCATTCCGAAGAATAAGCAGGAGGCCTAAACAAACCTCAACACTAACCCGCAAGCAATTCCTACAGCCATAGTAATCTTCAAGATAAGACTGGCTTTATGAAATCCTTCCTTTGAATTCGCCATGAACACTGCGAACAGCGCAATGGTTAATGGCAAGCACATGCCCATTCCAATTAAATAAAGTGTGCCAAGGGAATGGTGTTGAGTGGCAGCAATAAATAGTGTTACTCCGGAAGTAATTAAAGCTGCGAACAAAAACAGTAATACATAAAGGCGCGCAGTTTGAGTGCCCATAACAACTGGCAAGGTTTTGTAATTTTCCGCAGCGTCGCCATCCAAATCCTCAATGTCCTTCACAATTTCTCTGCTGAAATTCACCGAGAAGGCAAACACGGAAAAGATTAAGGTCCAAAAGCCAATATGC
>JBEIFO010000142.1:0-5568 GCA_040382375.1 Crocinitomicaceae bacterium | reverse complement strand
TTTTTCTGATTCTTTATTAGCCATTACCAATGTTCCACAAGCTGGATTCAACCTGGCTATTTTGGCTTCATACAACCCTATACCCAACATTAATTTCAGATTTGTTCCGGGGCTTTCATTCCAAGATCGAACATTAAGTTACTCCTTCTTGAAACCCAATGGAAAAGTAGACACTCAATTGAAACCTGTTTCGTCGGTGTGGTTGGAATTTCCAATCATAACAAAATTTCGCACGAATCGTACGAATAATTTCGCTGCTTACGCCTTAATTGGAGGAAAGTATGCGATAGATATGCAGTCACAGAAAGATGTAGATAATAACGTGGCTCAACAGCTGGTTCTCAAATTGACCAAAACAGACTATGCCGTTGAAGCCGGTGGCGGATTTGATTTCTTTCTTCCTTATTTCAAATTTGGAATTGAATTCAAAACCAGCATGGGCTTGAAAAATGTTTTGTTACAAGAAAACACACGCTATTCGGCACCTTTAGAAAAGCTCAAAACACGGGCTTTTGTAGTTTCAATCACCTTTGAAGGTTAATCTACCCACTCCGCTATAAAAATATTGGTGTCGCGCGTTCTGCCGTTGTGTCTATTGCTGCAGAACACCAAATACTTGCCATCTGGAGAAAACATAGGAAATGAATCAAATTCGGTGTCGAATGTCACTTGTTCCAATGCAGATCCATCGAGATTCACCAAAAATAAATTGAAAGGAAAACCCCTCGTACTTGCGTGATTGCTACAAAATAGAATTTTTTGTCCATTGGGAGTAAACGTTGGTGCCCAATTGGCATTACCTAAATTGGTAACCTGATGCGCATTGGAACCGTCTGCATCAGCAACCCAAATTTCTAAATTCGAAGGTTCAACCATATCTTGTTCTAAAAGCGACTTGTAAGCAGAAATTTCTTCCTTCGTTCTTGGTCTTGAGGCCCTCCAAACAATTTTTTTTCCATCAGGAGAAAAACAAGCACCCCCGTCATACCCTAAATCAAACGTAATTTGTTTCACTTCGCTCCCATCCATGTTCATGGTGTATAAATCAAGATCTCCATTCCGAAGCGATGTGAAAATAATTTTATCTCCTTTCGGGCTTACAGTAGCCTCAGCATCGTAACGCGGAACATCAGTCATTTGCTTTTCAATTTCGCCCTGCATGTTAGCAATGTAAATGTCATAACTTGAATACAATGGCCAAACATATTTTCCCGTATTTGGCACAGGAGGCGGACAACTTTCACCACCCTCATGGGTTGATGCATAGATAAACGATTTTCCATTCGGCATAAACCAAGAACATGTCGTTCTTCCCTTACCTGTTGACACCAATTTTCGTTTCGAACTATCGGCCTTCGCTTCTACATCAAGAACAAAAATTTGATCACAACCTACCCCCCAGCGACCGTTGTCACTCTGAAAAATAAGCTCATGACCGTTGGGCGACCAATAAGCTTCTGCATTGTTTCCACCGTAAGTCAACTGATGAATGTTCTTCAAATGCTTTTCTTTTTCGTACTGAATGGGACCTGGTTCGGTGGTTACAGGAAGCGTGGTAAACGTTAATTCCGATGCACACGAAACAAACAAAAAAGATAAAACTACAATTTGGCCTATTATTTTCATGGTGCAAATTAACGAACGAATTCATGTTCAACTTATCTTTCGGCACTGATTTAAATTATGAAAAACAACCTTTTCCTCATAGGCCTTTTGGCCCTTTCTCTGCACACCTTGGCTCAGAAAAAATTTTCGAATGAATTGATCTGGAACAGCAGAGAATTCAACGCCGAATATTTGGGCGGATTCAATTCAATGAATGACGGAGAAACCTTTTCAGACTTGAAAGAATCTGACCTCAATGGATTGACCATTATCAAATGCAGCTTCTCTACGGGTGACACTCTAGCAGAAATTACAAATGCTAGAAAAATATTTAAGGGAGCTCTTTCTTCGTTTGACAACTACTCTTTCAATGCCGACGAAACCATGCTACTCATTGAAACCGATCGTCAATCAATCTACCGTTGGAGTTCAGAAGCCAATTACTTCGTGCATAACCTGCAAACAGATGAAACCGCACCCATTGCCAATTTCGCAGATGGAAAACAACGATTGGCTACAATCTCTCCGGATAAAAAGCGCGTGGCCTTCGTTCGAAACAACAACATTTTCATTTTCAATATTGAAACGAAAGAAGAAAAGCAAATCACCTTCGACGGAGAGAAAAACAAAATCATTAACGGTGCAACAGATTGGGTGTACGAAGAAGAGTTTGGATTCGACAGAGGCTTGTATTGGAACGAATCGGGGTCGCTTCTCGCCTATTATAAATTCAATGAAAGCGCAGTTCCTGAATACGGAATGGATATTTACGGAAGCTTATATCCGGAAAGAATGACTTTCAAGTATCCGAAAGCCGGAGAAAAAAATTCAGATGTGAGCATTCACATTTATGAATTGACTTCCAACAAAAGTTTCTTGGTTGAAAAGACTTCTGCAGAGTTCGAATACATTCCACGTATCAAGTGGGGCAAACAAAAATGGCAGTTGTTGGTTCAGAAAATGAATCGTCACCAAAATCATTTGGTCTACGAATTAACGGCTCCCATTCGCGTGGAAGGAAATGATACTTGGCCAACAGCAGTGTTGATGGAAGAGAAATCTGAAACCTACATTGATGTGAACGACAACATTCAATTTTTATCGGGTGGAAATTGTATGATCTACACCAGCGAGAAAAGTGGTTATGCTCATTTGTATCAAATAGACTTAGCCACGAAAGTGGAAACGGCCTTGACCAGCGGAAATTGGGAGATTCTTGATTTTTACGGAATCGATGAAAAAGCGGGAAACATTTATTTCAGTTCTACACGCGCAGCACAAGTCAATTACAACAAGCGCATGAGCAGTTCGCTTGACGCGACTTCGAAGTATGTCTACTGTGTTAATTTGAAGAAGAACACTTGGAAGTGTTTAACCTCTGACGACGGAACTAACGAAGCGGCGTTCAGTAACGGATTGAAGTATTTCCTTCATACCTATAGCAATGCCAACACACCTCCTACATTCTGCATTCGCGACAACCAAGGAAACACGAAGCGTGTGCTTATTACCAACTCTAATCTTTCGACAACGTTGAATGAATACAATTGCGTGAAGAAAGAATTCTTCTCGTTTAAGAATTCAAGCAATACTGAATTGAATTGCTGGATGATGAAGCCTGCCAATTTCGATCCGAAAAGAAAATATCCTGTGTTGGTTGCTATCTATGGCGGACCTGGAAGCAACACCGTTCTTGACTCATACGGCGGAAAGAACTACATGTGGTACCAATTGCTTTGTCAGGAAGGATACATTGTGGTGAGCTGCGATCCGCGTGGAACACAATACCGTGGCAAAGATTTCAAACATTCAACCTACATGAATTTAGGTGGAAATGAAACGCAAGACTTTATAGACTTCGCGAAATATTTAGGTCAACAAACATACATAGATGCAGCGCGCATTGGTATGCAAGGCTGGAGCTACGGCGGATACATGACTTCGTTGTGCATGACCAAAGGAGCGGACTACTACAAAACCGGAATTGCCGTTGCTCCTGTTACGAACTGGAAATTTTACGACAGCGTTTATACCGAGAGATACTTGCGCACACCGCAAGAGAATTCTGGTGGATACGAGAACAACTCGCCTATCAATTTCGCGAAGCAATTGAAAGGAAACTATTTGTTGGTTCACGGAAGCGCCGATGACAATGTGCATTTCCAAAATACTATGGATATGGTAAGCGCATTGGTTGCTGCGAATAAGCCTTTCGACTTGTTTGTTTATCCGAATAAAGACCACGGCATTTACGGAGGAAACACGCGCTTGCACTTGTTCAGCAAGATGACCAACTTCTTGAAAGAAAATCTGTAATGAGAAAAGCCCTTGTCCTGTTGTTCGTCATTTGTTCGGGCCTTGCGGCATCTGGACAAGAACAATGGCAAGTGCATTGCGGTCTTCAATTCGGATTTGTGGTTCCACATAACTCGCTAATGGAACCGCTTATCACGGGACACAGCATTGGAGGAAGTGTTCGCGTTGTTAAGCGTGTAAGCAATAGACTCTATTCAAGGCCTTACGGAAATCCTTATCAGGGTGTCGATTTCACATACATCAACACTGGGAATATTCAACAGTTGGGACAACAATTCTCGCTGAGTTTCTGGAATCAGTTCCCTACCAACCGCAGAATCTTTGGCGAGCGTCCTTCAAACAAGAAGTTCATCAACTTGGGCATTGGCTTGGGTTACACCACTAAGATTTGGAATCTACAATCGAATTATCAAGCGCCCGTTCTAGGATCGCACGTCAATGCAGCATTGAGTATTGGCTTCGATCAGGAAATTTTTCACACCGAAAATCTTCAATACAAATTGGGAATTCGTGTCACCCATTTTTCGAACGGTGCTTTTCAATTACCGAATTTGGGAACGAATACTATGGCGCTTACGCTGGGTGTTCAACCGTTAATCAAACCGAAAGCTCCAAGAAAAGATGAAGAGCATGAAATTCTATTGCTCCGATTTTTAAGCAAATACAATCGTAGTATTTCCTACACGCAAGGATGGAAAGAAGTTATGCAGCCATACGGAAAGAAGTATCCCATTCATCTGCTTAGTGCAGCGTGGGAACGTAGAACTTCGCGAGTAAAGCGTTCTTTCGGATTAACGGCCGACCTCATGTTCAACAGTTCATTAATTCCGTTAATGGAAAACAGAGACGGCATTCGACCGAACAATCGTTCGGTTTTTCAATTGGGTGTTGGACCAACGTTTTGTCAGAATTTCGGAAACACACAATTGCGCATTGTTCAAGGTATTTACATTCGGGATAAATGGGCGGAAACAACACCGGTTTATCAGCGTGTGATTATACGTCATGCACCGAAGGACAAACATTGGTTTATTCAATTCGGATTAAAAACACATTTTGCAAAAGCAGATTATGGTGAAATTGGATTTGGCTACCGTCTGTAAGTTGGGCCTACTAGGCTTTGTGCTGACTTTTTGTTCGTGCAACAAAGAGAATGCTCCCGATTGCTTTAAAACGGCGGGAGAAGTTCAAACAGAGATAAGAGATCTCGGAAGATTCACGAAACTTGAATTGAATAGCAATTTGAAATACGAATTGGTTGACACGAATTTTTGTGGAATTGAAATTACGGGGCCAAAGAATTTACTTCCAAAAATAGATGCACAACTTTCAGACGGAGTATTGAAGATTGAAAACGTGAACACGTGTAACTTTCTTCGATCGTTTGAACACGAAATAATAGTGAAGTTGTATTTTGATTCAATAACTAACATTCAAAATTTCAGTACAGGAAGTGTTGTTTCGTTGAATGAATTGAAAGCACGTAAACTTGTGTTAGAGAACAAGCATGCGAACGGAAAGATCGAGTTAAACTTGAATTGCGACACCATCTATTGCGGCTCTCCGGCGGGTGCTAATGATTCGTATTTGAAAGGCACAGTTCAAGTTGCCGAACTGTATTCAGACGCCTACGGAATTATTCATGCT
>JBEIFO010000141.1:0-5570 GCA_040382375.1 Crocinitomicaceae bacterium | reverse complement strand
TACAAGACGTTCGAGATTTTATTTTGGCCCGTTGTAACAATGAAATCATTGGTGGAATTGCCGATTGCTACGATGTTGTTCCTTATAACGTTTCTTTTCAAATTGATGGAGTTGGAGATATCGTAGTCGGAGAAACCCAATTGAGCCCTTATGAAACACCTTTCTCAGGAACCTATTTTGGAGATTTAGAAATTGATTTAGAAGCAATAATAGATTCCGTCGTCGGACCTTGTAGTTCCTTCCAAGGTTGGGAAATTATAAGCGGAACAGGTATAATTGCCGATCCTACTTCGCCAATAACAACATTAATTGTTCAATCAGATGTGGTTGTTCAAGCTGTATTCGGAGTTCCGGCTTCAGGTCCGGTAACAATTTTAAGCGATGTAGTTCCTGCAGGAGCCGGAAATATTATTTTCAACGGAACTGCGCAAGGTACTTATCCGAACACCTTCAATGTGAATGCGGGTGATTCCACCTCGGTAAGCGTTACAGCTAATCCGTGGTTCACGTTCAATCATTGGGAATCTACGAATGCCACACTTCTTCCGAATACAACAGCAACTTCTATTTATTTGAATCCTTGTGCTGCCGATACAGTAGTTGCAATTTTCGACGAGACACCTCATGCAATTTTGCAAGTAGATGTCATGCCAGCTGGAGCAGGTACTGTAACCATGGATGGAACGGTGCTCGCCGCTTATCCTTGGAGCAATGAAATTCTTGCAGACATAGACTATACCTTCAACGCGAATGAAATTCCGGGAGTAACACTTTTCGATCACTGGGAAATAAACAATCATCCACTGAATCCGAATACACTTACACCAGATGTCATTCTTCATTTAATGGTGAGCGATACGCTTGTAGCAGTGTTCACCATCATTGATGAATTCCCTTTGACAGTAAATGTTCAGCCAGCGGGTGCAGGATCCGTTACCATGAATGGAACTCCTTGGACACCGCTTCCTTCAACACAAGTGTTTTCTGAAAATACATTCATGAATTTCGTGGCTTCTCCAATCGATTCATGGACCGCTTTCAACCATTGGGAAATAAATAACCACGTTCTTTTGCCTTCGCTTTCCAGTTCGAATGTGAATTTCAACTTCACACAAGAAGACACGTTGGTGGCTGTGTTCGACGTTACTCCGCATCATCCGCTTACGGTAATCGTTAATCCTGCCGCTGCGGGAACCGTTCTCTTCGACACAGGCAATTCAACAACCAATGTGTTGACTATTGAAAACGAAGACAATGTTCCGGTGAACTTCACGTCAATACCAGAACAATATTGGGAATTCATTGGATGGGAATCTACCGCAGGAACGCCAATAAATCCGAACCTTACAGCGAATCAAGTTTCCGCTTCCTTCAACACAACGGATACCATTATTGCGAACTTCTCGAAAGAGCCGTTCTTGTATTTTGTTCCGAATACATTCTCTCCAAACAACGATAATTTGAATGAGGTATTCAAACCGGTGTTGAATGGAAATGATCCTTCCTATTATCACTTCGCCATCTATGATCGTTGGGGAATTTTGATTTTTGAAACAAGTGATCCTGAAGCCGGATGGAACGGCACTTTCAATGGAAACGGAACACACTATGTTGAAAACGATGCCTACGTGTGGAAGCTTCAAGCGCGTCCAATCGGAAGCAGAGAACGATTGGAATTAATGGGCACATTGACGCTGTTCAAATAAGCATTTTCGAATTAACTTCGTTGCATGAATATTCGGAACGAAGTTTTTTCAAATCAATCTCTTCAAGACTGGCAAACGCTAGCCGAAAAAGAATTAAAAGGAAAATCCCTCGACTCTTTGGTTCGCCAAAAGGAAGAAGGGATTTTTTTATTTCCCTATTCAACAGAGGCGAAATCGACTGAAGAGCCTACTTTTCGCGCAGCTCCTTCGTGGCAGTTACACCAGTCTTTCCAAACGACAGATCCAATGGCTTGGAACGTTTTGGCTTTGGAAGTCTTGAATGGTGGAGCGAACAGCTTAACCATTCCCGCTTCTTTCAACGCTAGTGAAATGAAGGTTGCGTTGAAAGACATCTTCGTCGGCTTCATCAATTGGGAGTTAGAGGCGCATGCCGAGCAAGCCGACGATCAGATAGACGCGATTAGACAAGCCTACGAGCAACAAGATCGCGCAGGCGTTCTCGCGTTCATTCATTCCAAACACATCAACACAAACATCTTGTTCGGCAACCACGCAACAGCGTCGGAACAAATTGCATTCGCTGTTTTAGCTGGAATTGAATTCATAGAAAATACGCATTTATCCATCGACGATGCTTCCGCACAAATCCTGTTTCATTTTTCGGTTGGAAGTGAAATGTATGTTGAAATCGCCAAGCTGCGCGCTTTCCGCGCCGTGTGGTCGCACGTGATGAAATCAGGTTCTCCTGAACACGCGTGTTCGAATCACGCGTTCGTGAAGGTTCAAACAGATGGCTTTTTTCAAGCAAAAAAAGACACCGACAATAATTTAATTCGTTCCACTATTCAAGCCATTGCGGCTTGTGTTGGAGGAGCCAATCGCATAGAAGTTCTTCCCATGGAATACACCAATGCCGCTGATGTGAGCGATCATCTTCGTTGGGCACGGAACATTCAGCATTTAATCATCGAAGAGTCTTACTTCGATCAGTATTCAGATTTAGCGAAAGGAAGTTTTTCGCTGGAAAAACTTACGGAAGACTTGTCAGTAAAGGCTTTCGAAATCATGAAGAATTTCGAAACGTCAGAGAAGTTGTCCAACTTCATTCAAACAAAAAAAGAAGAAAGAAGCCTTCAACATTCACAACGTGTAGTAGTGGGTGAAAACAAATACGTGCAGTTATGAGTAAATTGAATTGGAAAGAAGTACCCTTCAACTTCAGCGAAGAAGTGAAGGCTGCAACGTGGGGAGCAGGCGTAGCGCCGTTTTTACGCGGTCCGTACGCGAGCATGTACACCGTTCGTCCGTGGACCATTCGTCAATATGCCGGATTCAGCACCGCTGAAGAATCGAATGCGTTCTACAAACGCAATTTGGCCATGGGACAAAAAGGATTGTCTGTTGCCTTCGACTTGGCTACGCATCGCGGGTACGACAGCGATCACGATCGCGTGAAGGGAGACGTGGGAAAGGCAGGCGTAGCAATAGATTCAGTGGAAGACATGAAAGTCTTGTTTCATGAAATTCCGTTGAACGAAATGTCGGTGAGCATGACCATGAATGGAGCAGTTCTACCGATTCTTTCGTTTTACATCGTCGCTGCTGAAGAGCAGGGCGTTCGTCCAGAACAACTCACAGGAACCATTCAGAACGACATTCTGAAAGAGTTCATGGTTCGAAATACATACATCTATCCGCCTACGCCAAGCATGCGCATTGTTTCAGACATCTTCGAATTCTGTTCGAAGGAAATGCCGAAGTTCAATCCGATTTCCATTTCTGGTTATCACATGCAAGAGGCCGGTGCGACGCAAGAAATTGAGTTGGCATATACGTTGGCAGATGGATTGGAATATGTTCGCGCAGGCCTGAAAGCGGGAATGAGCATTGACGATTTCGCACCGCGTTTGTCGTTCTTCTGGGCCTTAGGCATGGACACCGTAACTGAAATTGCGAAGATGCGCGCAGCCCGTGTGTTGTGGGCACAGCTCATCAAGTCCTTCAACCCGAAAAATGAAAAATCAATGGCGTTAAGAACCCACTGTCAAACCAGTGGTTGGAGTCTTACGCGTCAAGATCCTTACAACAACGTTGCGCGCACCTGCATTGAAGCCCTCGGCGCTGCATGGGGCGGAACACAGAGTTTGCACACCAATGCGCTCGATGAAGCCATTGCTTTGCCAACCGACAACAGCGCGCGTATTGCTCGAAACACGCAGTTGATCATTCAAGAAGAAACTGGATTGTGCGAAGTGGTAGACGTTTGGGGAGGAAGTGAGATCATTGAAAAACGCACGCAAGAAATTACGGATGCGGCTTGGAAATTAATTGAGGAAGTGGAAGAGATGGGCGGAATGACCAAGGCCATTGAAGCCGGTATTCCGAAGTTGCGCATTGAAGAAGCAGCAGCGCGAAAGCAAGCGCGCATAGACAGCGGAAGAGACAAGATTATTGGGGTGAATATTTTTCAGTTGGAAGAAGAAAGCGCCATGGATATTTTGCAAGTTGACAACGACGCTGTGCGTATTTCACAAATTGAAAGATTGGTAAAAACGAAAGCAGAGCGCAACGAAGAGGCTTGTCAAGATGCTCTGAAAGCCTTAACAGAAGCGGCACAGAGTGGAAGTGGAAACTTATTGGCGCTCTCGGTTGAAGCCGCTCGCTTGCGCGCAACCTTAGGTGAAATTTCAAGCGCATTGGAAGTGGTGTACGGAAGATATTCCGCACAGATCAGAAGTATTTCAGGTGTTTACTCTAATGAATCAGCAATGGACAAAGACTTTATTGAAGCACGCAAACGTTCCGATGAATTCGCTGAATTGGCCGGAAGAAGACCGCGCATCTTGGTTGCGAAAATGGGACAAGACGGACACGATCGCGGAGCGAAAGTGATTGCCACATCGTTTGCAGATATCGGATTCGATGTAGACATGGGACCGTTGTTCCAAACGCCTGCAGAAGTTGCGAAGCAGGCCGCTGAGAATGACGTTCACATGGTGGGTGTGTCTTCTTTAGCAGCAGGACATAAGACGTTAATTCCAGAATTAATTTCCGAATTGAAAAAATTGGGACGCGAAGATATTGGGGTCATTGCAGGCGGAGTAATACCCGAGCAAGACTTCGAGTTTTTATACAATGCGGGGTGTGTAGGTATCTTTGGTCCAGGGACTAAGATTGCCACAGCGGCGCAAGAAATTTTAACATTAATGATCGAAGCACTTCAAGGCGAATGAATACAGTAGAGCAGAAGAAGGAAGCGTTCGAGCGCTTGTTAACCATTATGGACGAGCTTCGCGAGAAGTGCCCATGGGACATGAAGCAAACGCTGGAAAGTCTTCGTCATTTGTCCATAGAAGAAGTCTATGAATTGGGCGATGCCATTTTAGACGGTGACATGGAAGAAGTGAAGAAAGAATTGGGGGACGTGTTCTTGCATTTGGTTTTTTATTCGCGCATTGCCAGTGAAACGGAAGCATTCGATGTTGCCGATGTGTTGAATTCCATTTGTGAAAAGCTTATTTCAAGACATCCGCATATCTACGGAGATACTGTTGTGAAAGACGAAGCGGAAGTTCTTTCCAATTGGGAAAAATTAAAATTGAAGGAAGGGAAGAAGAGTGTGTTGGAAGGTGTTCCGCGTTCGTTGCCTGCAATGGTGAAGGCGCAGCGCATTCAAGACAAAGCGAAAGGAGTAGGGTTCGATTGGGACAATGCCGATCAGGTTTGGGAAAAGGTTTTGGAAGAATTGAATGAATTCAAAGAAGCGAAAACGAAAGAGGACCAAGAAGAAGAATTCGGCGATTTACTTTTTTCACTCATCAATTACGCGCGTTTTAAAGGAATACATCCGGAAGATGCATTAGAGAAGACCAACAAGAAATTCATTTATCGTTTTCAGTATTT
>JBEIFO010000140.1:0-5608 GCA_040382375.1 Crocinitomicaceae bacterium | reverse complement strand
CGGAGAAGCGAAATGCACAATGTAATCGAGCTTTCCAGGAATATGAATGAAATTCGAAACGTCGTGATTGTAAAACGTGAAGTGCTCGTTCGGAAACAAGTGCTCAATGTTCTTCAGGTCACCTGTAATCAGATTGTCCATGCCAATCACTTCGAACCCTTCCTTCAGGAACCGATCACACAAATGACTTCCAAGAAATCCGGCAGCTCCGGTTATAAGTACGCGTTCCATAATTAGTCTTGATTAACAGTTGATCTTCCGATGCTCTTATAGAAATAACCCAACTCTTGCATCTTGTCGAGTTCGTATAAATTTCTTCCATCGAAAATAACTTTCGACTTCATTGCTTTTCCAATTTTATCGAAATCAGGATTTCTGAACATGCCCCATTCGGTGCAGATCAACAAGGCATCTGCGCCTTCCAATGCCTCGTATGCGTCGGTGGCGTAAGAGATGGCATATCCTTTTTGTTTTTGAACGTTCGGCATAGCTTCCGGATCGTAAGCAACAATTGTAGCCCCTGCTTCCAACAAATGCTCAATCATATACAAGGCAGGTGCTTCGCGAATGTCATCGGTGTCTGGCTTAAATGCCAATCCCCAAATAGCAATCTTTGCATGCGTCAATGAATTGTTGAAGTGGTCTAGAATCGGTTTCAACAACGTTGTCTTCTGACGCTCATTCACTTTCATCACCGATTTCAATATCTTGAATTCATATCCGTTATCGTTACCCGATTTCGCCAATGCCTGAACGTCTTTCGGGAAGCAGCTTCCGCCGTAACCCATGCCTGGGAACAAGAAGCGTTTTCCAATGCGATCGTCTGTTCCAATACCCAAACGAACCATGTCTACGTCTGCACCAACCTTTTCACAGAAGTTTGCAATTTCATTCATGAATGAAATTTTCGTTGCCAAGAAAGCATTCGCTGCATACTTCGTCAACTCGGCACTGCGCTCGTCCATGAAGATAATCGGATTGCCTTGACGCGTAAACGGCTTGTACAATTCGTTCATCAACTGCTTGGCGCGCTCGCTGCGGGTTCCAATAACCACACGGTCGGGTTTCATGAAATCGTCTACCGCAAATCCTTCACGTAAAAATTCAGGATTGCTCACTACGTCGAACTGAACTTTTGCATTTTCAGCAATGGCGTTGTTCACCAATTCAGCTGTTCCAACAGGAACCGTGCTTTTATCTACAATAATTTTATAGTCGGAAAGTAAATGTCCCAATTGTTTCGCAACGCCCAACACATAACTTAAGTCGGCGCTTCCGTCTTCACCCGGAGGGGTAGGAAGAGCCAAGAAAATGATTTGTGCATCGATAATAGATGAAGCCAAATCGGTACTGAAGGTTAAACGACCATCGCGAATGTTACGCTCGAACAACACGTCGAGGTGTGGCTCATAAATGGGAATAACTCCCGATTTCATTTGAGCAACTTTCTCTTCGTTAATGTCTACGCATACTACGTTGTTTCCAGTTTCAGCGAAACATGTTCCAGTAACCAGTCCAACATAACCAGTTCCAACTACGGCTATCTTCATAAATTAAATTTCTTAGGGCGCAAAGATACAATTAAGCGTCTTACTTTCGTGGGGCTAATTGATATTAATAGGAACTTATGAAATACGCCATTCAAGCCGAAGGCATTAATAAAACCTACGGAAAATACCAGGCACTCACCAATGTGAGTATCGATATTCCGGAAGGGAAAATATTCGGACTACTAGGACCGAACGGTGCTGGCAAAACCACCTTCATTCGCATTCTCAATCAGATTATTGAACCCGACAGCGGTTTGATTAAATTTTATGGAAATCCCCTTCAGCGCTCGCATGTAGAAGACATCGGTTACCTTCCGGAAGAACGCGGACTGTACAAGAAAATGAAGGTGGGAGAGCAATGCGTTTACCTCGCTCAAATGAAGGGCATGAAGGAAAAAGAGGCGCTTACGGAATTAAAAATGTGGTTCGAGAAATTTGAAATACAAGCTTGGTGGGACAAGAAAGTAGAAGATTTGTCGAAGGGTATGGCACAGAAGATTCAGTTCATAACAACCGTTGTTCATAAACCGAAGTTACTTATTCTCGATGAACCTTTCAGTGGTTTCGACCCCATTAATGCTGAACTCATTCACAACGAAATGCTGCGTCTGCGTGACGAAGGCACCACCATTGTGCTCTCTACGCACGACATGGGAAGTGTGGAATCTCTTTGCGACAACATTGCTCTCATCAATCGTTCACAGGTTATTTTAAGTGGAAGTGTTACCGAAGTGCGCGACAGTTTTCGCACGAAAACATACACATTGAAGTTCGAAGGAACCTTGTTGGAATTCACCATTGCCTTGGGTGCGCGATTCGAATTAATGACCAACGAATTGAAAAACGACATTCACACTGTAACAGTTCGCATTAAACCTGAATTTAAAT
Organism: Crocinitomicaceae bacterium; assembly: GCA_040382375.1. GTDB lineage: Bacteria > Bacteroidota > Bacteroidia > Flavobacteriales_D > Sanyastnellaceae > CAIZGX01. The sequence continues at coordinate 3,170 of JBEIFO010000140.1, read as the reverse complement.
TGAATGACTTGTTAAAGCAGGTAATTCCGGTGGTTGACATTCTTAGCGCAGAAGAAAAAGTGCCAAGCATGCACGACATATTTGTTCAATCGGTTCTTTCATTTAACGAAGCACAAGCATGAGTAAGATAGGATTAATCATTAAGCGCGAATACACAACACGCATTCGCAAAAAGTCATTCATTATCATGACCATCTTAGGTCCGTTGCTTTTTGCTGGACTTTTGTTTGGTACCGTTTGGATTACCTTAAACGACCAACAGACTTACACGGTTTTAATAAGCGATCCGTACGGTTTAGTTACGGAATACCGCGGAGAACAGGACTCGACACTGGTTCCAAGATTTCCAGATCAGTTCAAAGACAATGAAAATGTAATCTACGGATTCACTGAAAAGACGCAGAAGCCGGAAGATTTAAAAGAAGGGTTTTATAACATTATGATTGAGCTCGACGAGATTACAATCAACGATGGAAAGTGCAACATGTACTTCGATAATTTTCCTTCCGAAAACATTCAAGGTAAATTGAAGAACGACTTGCAAGAATCGCTCGAACGATTCCGTGTCGTTGACTCGTTGAAACTCGATTACGAGAAATACAAACGCGCAAAGCTCGATGTGAGTTTCGCAGAAATTAACATCAACAAACTCGGTGAAGAAGACCACACGCAAGAGCGCGCTGTCATTGGATTCGTTTTCGCTATACTAATTTACATGTTTATCTTCATGTACGGTGTGCAAGTGATGCGCGGTGTTTTGGAAGAAAAGACCAATCGCATTGTTGAAGTCATGATTAGCTCAGTGAAACCCTTTCAACTCATGATGGGTAAGGTGGTTGGAATTGGATTGGTTGGACTTACGCAATTCCTTATTTGGGTAATTCTTTCTGCTGTTTTAGCAACCTTCGGTTTGAATTATTTCGAATCGCATTTGGTGAATGGCGCGGCTGTTTTAGAAAACGGAGCAGTCGTTGGAAACGGCATGAATCAAGCGGCCATGGCGCAATCACTCATGAACAACGAAGCCATCAATTGGATTTTCTTAATCAACTGGCCGCTCATGGTGGGTATGTTCATCTTCTTCTTCATTGGCGGATTCTTGTTGTACGCTTCGCTCTTCGCAGCTATTGGCGCTGCGGTAGACAGCGATTCAGACACGCAACAATTTATGCTTCCCGTGACTTTGCCGTTGGTGTTTTCCTACATTGTCTCGGCCATGCTCATTACCAATCCGGAAAGTCCCATTGGAAATTTCTTCAGCATATTTCCGCTCACTTCACCCATAACCATTATGGTGAAAACTGCCATTGGAAACATTAGCGTTTTGCATTTAATAAGCGCCATGGCTTCGCTCATAGTAGCCTTTTTATTCTTCATTTGGTTAGGAGCAAAAATTTATCGCGTGGGAATTTTGTCGTACGGAAAAAAAGTGAGTTACAAAGATTTATGGAAATGGATACGACAGAAGAATTAAACAACAATCAGCGCGTAGCCATCATCGACTGCGGAACCAACACCTTTAATTTATTGGTGAAGGAAAAGGTGGAAGGGAAGTGGAAGACGCTATTCAAAACCAAGCTTCCCGTGAAGTTGGGAACAGGAGGATTCTCTGAAAATCTGCTAATTCCCGCTAGAATGGCGCGCGGAATAGATGCGTTGTACTCCTATAAAAATGTCATTGATTCGTTAGAAGTGAAAGACGTTCGCGTCTTCGCTACCAGCGCGGTAAGAGAGGCTTCCAACGGAAATGAATTTGTTGCTCGCGTGAAGAAGCATTTGAATTTCGACATGGAAGTTATTTCCGGAGATCGCGAAGCTGAACTCATATTTGAAGGTGTGGTTCAAACCACCGGAGAATTGAAAGAAGATTATTTAGTAATGGACATCGGTGGCGGTAGCACTGAATTTATTTTCGTCCGAGATCAAAAGCCGTTGTGGCGAAAAAGTTATTTGTTGGGCGTAAGCCGTTTGCACGGAATGCTTAATCCTGCTTCAAGAATTAATCAAGACGACGTTAACCGATTAAGAACTCATTTGAACAAGGAACTTCAAGATTTAATTTCATTTTTGAAGGAAAATCCGGTTAAGATTTTAGTCGGGTCTTCGGGTTCGTTCGATACGCTTTTTGATATGTACCAGTTTGCGAAAGCAAAAGATTCTGCGAAAAATGCTTTGCAAGATTCGAGGAAAGATTCCTCGAAAGATGTTTCACAAGATGTTTCACAAGATGCTTCGCAAGATTCTGCGAAAGTGAAATTGAACGAGATTCCTTTCAACGCTTATCCAAGCATTCATCAATGGTTAGTCGGAAGCACATTGGAAGAGCGTCTGAAGCATCCGAGTATTCCGCAGATGCGTGCCGAGTACATGCCGCTTTCAACCTACTTGGTTAAATTCGTTTTAGAGCAATCGTCCTTCAACAAAATGTATCAATCGGAATACGCCTTGAAGGAAGGCGTGTTGGCGCATTATTTAAGTTAAATTTGCAACATGATTATTGTAACAGGAGCAGCAGGATTCGTAGGTTCCGCGTTGGTAGCGCGATTGAACGAAGACCGTTTTTTCGATTTGGTGTTGGTCGATGACTTTTCACGCGAAGATCGCAAACGCAATTGGGAAGGAAAGAAATACACTGCGCTCGTTCACAGAGATGAATTTCCAACGTGGTTGGAAGAAAATCAGAATCAAGTGGAATGTGTTTTCCACATTGGTGCTCGCACAGACACCACGGAGTTCAATGTTGAAATTTTCGATCGCTTGAATCTTCATTACACACAATCGTTGTGGAAGACTTGCGCGAAACATGCCATTCCATTTATCTATGCATCTTCTGCTGCAACCTACGGTGGCGGCGAGCACGGATACAACGACGATCATGCGACCATTCCACAATTGCAACCGTTGAATCCATACGGACAATCGAAACAAGACTTCGATGTATGGGCTTTGCAACAAGAGGAAGCACCTTACTTCTGGGCCGGATTGAAATTCTTCAATGTCTATGGACCGAATGAATACCACAAAGGCCGCATGGCAAGCGTAATCTGGCACACCTTCAATCAGATTGGAAAGTCAGGCGAAATGAAATTGTTCCGCAGTCACAATCCAAATTTCACAGACGGCGGGCAAATGCGCGACTTCGTTTATGTGAAAGATTTGGTTGAAGTGCT
>JBEIFO010000139.1:0-5642 GCA_040382375.1 Crocinitomicaceae bacterium | reverse complement strand
CTGTTATTGCCGAAGGGGTGAATGCAGATTTAGATGAGCTTCGCAACTTGCAGAAATCGGGGAAAGACTATTTGCAAATGGTGCAAGAACGCGAAAGCGAACGCACTGGAATTCCTTCCTTGAAAATTGCTTTCAACAATGTCTTCGGATATTATTTGGAAGTGCGAAATACACACAAGGATAAGGTTCCGCCAGAGTGGATACGCAAGCAAACGGTTACACAAGCCGAGCGATACATTACGCCAGAGCTGAAGGAGTACGAAGCGAAAATTACTGGTGCTGAAGACAAAATTTCAATTTTAGAAAATCAGATTTATCAATCGTTGATTGAAGAGACCTTGCCGCATTTGGTAAGTATGCAGCTGAACGCTCGCGTGCTTGCAGAGATTGATGCGCTGGCTTCTTTCGCAACTGTTGCGGTAGCGAATAAATATTGCGCACCAGAGTTTACCGAAGAGAATAAATTAGAGATCGAACAAGGAAGACACGCCATTATAGAATTGCGCCTTCCGCCGAACGACCCGTATATACCGAACGACATTACGCTCGATAGAGATTCGCAGCAGATCATGATGATCACCGGACCCAACATGTCGGGTAAGTCTGCTGTGTTGCGACAAACCGCGCTCATTGTACTCATGGCGCAGATGGGCTCTTTCGTGCCCGCGAAGCGCGTGAGAATGGGTATTGTAGACAAGGTGTTTACGCGTGTGGGCGCGAATGATAACATGAGCGCAGGAGAGTCTACCTTCATGGTTGAAATGAATGAGACCGCGAGTATTTTAAATAATTTAAGTGATCGAAGTTTAATCTTATTGGATGAAATCGGAAGAGGAACTTCAACGTACGACGGTGTTTCCATTGCCTGGGCAATTGCGGAATATTTGCACGAGCACGAGCAGTTCAGAGCGAAGACACTCTTCGCAACGCATTACCACGAGTTGAATGATATGACGAATTTATTTCCGCGTATTAAAAACTTTAATGTGTCGGTTTCTGAAGCAAAAGGAAAAATTGTTTTTAGAAGGAAGTTGCAAGAAGGTGGAAGCAATCACAGCTTTGGAATTCACGTGGCGCAGTTAGCAGGAATGCCGAAAACGGTTGTGAATCGCGCGAATGAAATGCTTCATCAATTGGAAACGAAAAGAGGTGAAGCCCCTGCGGGGAAGGGAAAAGCGAGTGTTGTTCAAGGAGAAGAAAAAATGCAATTGAGCTTTTTTCAACTCGATGATCCAACGCTGGTTCAGATAAAAAAAGAAGTAGAAAAAATTGATATCAATACGCTTACCCCGGTTGAAGCTTTGTTCAAGTTGAACGAGATCAAGAAGATAGTGGGAAGCTAATTTGTATATTTGAGAATATAAAATAGAAAACATGGGATGTTCGAGTTGTGGAAGTAATGATGGTAGCGTTCCTAACGGCTGTAAAAGCAATGGTAATTGCGGAACCTGCAGTACAGGGAAGAAGGAAGTTTTCGACTGGTTGTCAGGAATTCCATTGGCAGACGGACTAAAGCCGTTTGACGTGGTTGAAGTGCGTTTTAAAAATGGTCGCAAAGCCTTTTTTAGAAAAGGAAGTTTAGAATTGTTTCAAGGTGATGTAATAGCGGTTGAAGCTTCTACAGGATACGATGTAGGAATTGTTTCTTTGGCAGGTGAGTTGGTTCGTGTTCAAATGAACCGCAGAGATGTCAAAGACAATTATGAGTTGAAACGCGTACTTCGAAAAGCAGTACAATCAGACTTCGATATTTGGCAAGCTGCCCGTCAGTTGGAAACAAGCACGATGACTCGTTCACGTGAAATTTCGCGCGAGCTGGGTCTTCAAATGAAAATTAGCGATGTGGAATATCAAGGCGATAAAACCCGCGCGATATTTTACTACACGGCCGATGACCGCGTAGATTTCCGTGAACTCATTCGCAAGTATGCTGAAGAGTTCAAGGTGCGCATTGAAATGCGCCAGATTGGACTTCGTCTTGAAGCAGGTCGTTTAGGCGGAATTGGATCATGCGGAAGAGAGTTGTGTTGTTCTACTTGGTTAACCGATTTCAGATCGGTATCTACCGGCGCAGCACGCTATCAGCAGCTTTCATTGAACCCAGGAAAATTAGCAGGTCAATGTGGAAAGCTGAAGTGTTGTTTGAATTACGAATTGGATCAATATGTTGAAGCGGTGCGTATGCTTCCTCCAACACATGTGAAATTGAAACTTCCAAAGGGAATTGCATCACATTTCAAAACAGATATTTTCAAGCAGGTCATTTATTACACCATCGAAGGACAGCACAGCGACGGGCCTTTTGCTCTTTCTGCAGATGTGGTGAAAGAGATTATTGAAAAGAATAAGCGCGGGGAAGAAATAGGGGAAGTTCAAACCTTTATTGAAGAAAAAGAATTGGTTGAAAGTGTTGTTGAATTTGCTGAAGTAGTAGGGCAAGATAGCTTAACGCGTTTCGACAATAAGAAGCGTAAGCCAAACAACAACAATCGCAACCGTAACAGCAAGCCTGGAGGAAATGCAAACAGACCAGCACAATCTGCCGGAAACGCTAAGTCTGGAAATGCTGCCCCTCAAAGCGCGGCAGCACCGAAACCGAAAGAAGGCAATCGCCCTCCTGGAAATGGAAACAGACCCCCACGTTTCAAAGGCAAACCAAACAACCCGAATCAAGGACCAAAAGAATGATGAGAATAGTTTTCTTTTTAAGTTTGACAATCCTTCTTACGTCATGTGCCGATGATTTTGTGTACGAAAGCAACATGCCCATAGAGGGTGGTGTTTGGGACAGTAAGCAAGTAGCCAATTTCGAATTTGATATTCAAGACACCGTTAGTCTTCACGACTTTTTTATTGATGTTAGAAACGGCGAGCAATACGAATTCAGCAATTTGTTTGTCTTCATTGAAATGGAATTTCCGAATGGAAAATTAGCTGTTGATACGCTTGAGTGCCCAATGGCAGATCTCCAAGGAAATTGGTTCGGCAAATCGGGATTAGGAGACCTATATGACAATCGAATCATTTACAAATCACGCAAGCAATTCCCGCTTTCAGGACACTACAAAGTGTCTATTCATCAAGCCATGCGCGTGAATCCGGTAGAAGGAATTTATGATGTAGGATTTCGTCTAGCGAAGTCGAAATAGCTAATCTAAGATTGTTATACAAAGATGCTTTCAGCAAGATTGCTTCGCAAAAAGTATTAGACTGTACAATTTTCTTTCAAAGCATCTTTGTGAAATAATCTTTCGAAGAATCTTTGCAAAGCAATCTTGACATAGTCATCTTGCTTCAGCATCAAATAATCTGTGATTATTTAGTCGCTTTACGACTCCAAATATTATATTTCGCAATACACCAAAACGCACGAACGCCGTCTTTCCATCCAATCTTTTTGCCTTCTTCGTACGTTCTTCCATAATATGAAATTCCAACTTCATAAATACGAATGTTTGGAATTCTTGAAAGCTTCGCAGTGATTTCCGGCTCGAAACCGAAACGCTTTTCACACAACAAAAGATTCTGTGCAATGTCGGCACGAATGAGTTTGTAGCACGTTTCCATATCTGTTAAGTTCAGATTGGTGAACGCGTTGCTTGCGAAGGTTAATAGTTTATTTCCGATGCTGTGCCAAAAGAATAAAATGCGGTGTGGATTTCCACCCATGAAACGAGAGCCGTAAACAACGTCTGCACTGTCTTTAAAAACAGGTTTAAGTAAGCGATTGTACTCATCAGGATCATACTCCAAGTCGGCATCTTGAACCAACACGTAGTCGCCTGTTGCAATCTCAATGGCCTTGTGTAAAGCCGCGCCTTTTCCTTGGTTGTATGGTTGAGAATAGAAATTGAAATTTCTTTCCGGATGTGTTGCAATGTATGATTCAATGGCATCAACAGTGTTGTCCGTTGAAGCGTCGTTTACAATCACAATTTCCATCTCAATGTTGTTCACCAATTGAACTTCACCAATACGATCAAGAATTAGGTGAATGGTTCTTCCTTCGTTGTAGGCAGGAATAAGTATAGAAAGCTTTTTAAACTCTTGCATGAATTATTGTTTAATGACTTTAGGAACGCGGAAGTAATACATGTCTTTTGAAGGAGCGTTTTTGAGCGCGTCGGCTTGTGAAATAGGTGCTTCAACAACGTCTTCACGCAAGACATTGGTTTCTTCGGTCATAAATACAAGGGGCGCTACATTTGCGGTATCGAGCTCTTTAAGCTTGTCAACAAATGCAATCATTTCGTTCAACCCGTCGACCATCTCTGTTTCTTCATTTTCAGAAAAAGACAACTTGCTTAATTCAGCTAGGCGACGAACGGTGGCAACATCAACTTTCATGTGTTCTATTCAATTCGCGTTGAATGGTTTCAAACGCTTGCGTGCGCAAAGGTAATAAATCAGATGCAGTTAACCCTGCGGTAGCAATTGGAGCGTGCACGGTAACTCTTATTTTTTGAGGAAGAGAGTATTGAAAGAACTTCGCAGGGTCTAAAAGAACTTTATAGTTTGAGTGCCAAGTAACAGGAACAACGGGCCTTTGCTGTTCAATAGCAACTTTGAATGCCCCGTTTTTAAAAGGAAGTAATTTCGGTGCGTCGTCTGGAATAGTGCCTTCAGGATATATAGCCACGCTCATGTCATTCCGCAAACTTTTCGCCACACGATCCAAAGCCACCAGCGCTGCTTTGCTTTGTCCTCTTCTGATAGGAATGTCTTGCTTTCGAAAAAACAACGAGAACAAGGGCCAACTTAACAACTCACCTTTTCCAACAAAAAGAAAATCTCGACCGATGGCTTCGTACATAAATACAGTGTCCAAATAGCTGCTGTGATTCGAAGCAATAATGAAGGACTCTTCGGGTAGCGGCGCTTCAAATGTGACTTCAATCGGACAAAAAATACATTTGCGAATGAGCTTGCCCCAGAAGCGTTTTAAGACGAATGCCTTAAGATGCCGTTCTCTTTTTTTATACACCCAAACAAAAGGCACGTAAAGAAAAATAAGGGTAATCCAAAACACTAAACCAATCCAAAGTTTATAAATGAAATATAAGGGCGCTAGGATATAGTGCAAGGTTTGGTTGGTTTAGAATTGAAAGATACGAATGAATGGCTATACCGAATAACCTAAATTCTTACGAACGCGATCAAGAGTATTTGATGCAGTCACTCTTGCTTTCTCTCCGCCTTGTTTTAAAATATTTTCAAGCGAAGAATAGTCTGAAATGAATTCGAAATATTTTTTTCTTTCTGTTTCGAAACGAGAAAGAATGGCTTCTAGCAATTCTTTTTTTGCATGTCCCCATCCGAAATTTCCCGCTAGAAGTTTTTCACGAAGAACCGCCGCTTCGCTAGCGCCAGCAATAAGTTCATACAATGCGGTAATGCTGTTTGCATTCGGATCCTTCGGATCTTCAAGCTTCGTAGCGTCGGTAACAATGTTCTTATTGATTACGTCTTTCAATTCTTTTTCAGGAAGAAAAATGTTGATGTAATTGCCGTAGCTCTTACTCATTTTTTGTCCGTCCGGTCCCGGAACATACATGGTTGCTTCGTTCACCTTTGAATCGGGCAAAACGAATGTTTCTCCCATTTGATGGTTGAAAGCCGAAGCAATATCACGTGTAATTTCT
>JBEIFO010000138.1:0-5648 GCA_040382375.1 Crocinitomicaceae bacterium | reverse complement strand
CGTAAAAATCTTCCTGAGTTGAAAAGGGAGTTGAAGAAACTGTTGTGAACCACGTTATTGGAAAACCTTCGGTTTTATTCCTATTTCATAATTCCTACTACGTAATGGGAACTACGTTATTGGAAAACCTTCGGTTTTATTCCTATTTCATAATTCCTACTTCGTAATTGGAACTACGTTGTGATTAATCAGTCGAAGACATTCGCCGAAGGCATTCGTTGAAAACATTCGTTGCGTTGCAACATTCTATATTATATTTGCCCCGCACTTATCCAGAAAGACGGAGGGAATAGGCCCTTAGATGTCTTGGCAACCCGGTAAAGCAGGGTGCCAATTCCTACTTCGAAACATTTCGAAGGGAGATAAGAAAGGAAGTTTTTACTTCCGTCCTCATGGGCAGTGCATAACGCTTATGGGAATACAAGACGAAATTTCAAAACACATTTTACTTCTCGACGGTGCCATGGGCACTCAAATTCAATTGTTGAATTTGCAAGAAGAAGATTATCGCGGAGATGATTTTAAAGATCATCCCTCTTCACTGAAAGGCAACAACGACCTGCTGTGCATCACACGTCCGCATTTCATTGAACGCATTCACCTCAACTACCTCGAGGCTGGAGCGAACATCATTGAAACCAACACCTTCAACGCACAACGCATTTCGCTCGACGATTACGGTCTCACGCACATCGCATACGATCTCAATGTCGCTGCAGCGAAAGTGGCAGTAAATGCTCGAAACAAATTCCAACAAGAACATCCAGAGGCCTTGCCAGCCTTCGTCGCTGGAGCCATAGGCCCTACTTCGAAAACATGTTCTCTCTCCCCAGATGTTGAACGCCCCGAGTTTCGTGCTGTCAATTACAACGAACTGAAAAGCGCCTATCGCGAACAAGTGGAAGGACTTCTCGATGGTGGTGTAGATGCTTTGTTGGTGGAAACGATCTTCGATACACTAAACGCGAAAGCCGCATTCCACGCCATTCTCGATGTGCTTGAGAATCGAAACCTATCAGCCATAACCAAAGAAAATCCGAACGGCGACATTGCCATCATGGCCAGCGGAACCATTACCGATTTAGCCGGAAGAACACTCAGCGGACAAACCGCAGCAGCGTTTGCCGTATCGTTGGAACACGTTCCGTTATTCAGCATTGGATTCAATTGCGCATTAGGCGCAGAGCAATTACTTCCGCAAGTATTGGCCTTGAAGTCGTTCACCAATGCGCACTTAAGCGCCTATCCGAATGCAGGGTTACCCAACGCCATGGGCGGATACGACGAGAGCGCAGAAACCTTTCGAGATAAAATTCAACCGTTTTTAAATCAACCTGAACTCCGCATCATTGGCGGATGTTGCGGCACCTCGCCCGCACACATTCAAGCATTACACACACTTATTCACACTTCGAACAATGACTAACACACTCTTCCTCTCTGGGCTTGAAGTGGTTCGCATTGAATCGCAAGCCAACTTCATAAACATTGGAGAACGAACCAACGTCGCAGGCTCCATTCAGTTCAAAAGAGCCATTCAAGAAAAAGACTACGTGAAGGCCATTGCCATTGCACGTGAACAAGTCGAAAGCGGATCGGTTATCCTTGACATTAACATGGACGATGCGCTGATTGAAGGCGTTGAAGCCATGCGCACCTTCCTGAATCTTTTGGCTGCAGAGCCCGACATTTCAAGGGTTCCGTTAATGATCGATTCTTCGAAATGGGAAATTATTGAAGCCGGACTACAATGCGCACAAGGAAAATGTATTGTGAATTCGCTAAGCTTAAAAGACGGCGACGAGCTGTTTATTGAACGCGCTAAGCTGACGCGTAAATACGGAGCTGCTGTGGTAGTTATGGCCTTCGATGAACACGGACAAGCAGATACGTTTGAAAGAAGAACAACCATATGCGAACGCGCCTATCGCGTCCTCACCGAACAGGTAAACTTCCCACCGCAAAACATTATTTTCGACCCGAATATTTTTCCAATTGGAACGGGACTCGACGAACACAAGCGCTACGCCATTGATTTTTTCGCAGCAACAACCTGGATTAAAGCTAACCTTCCTCATGCAAAAGTAAGTGGAGGAGTTTCGAATGTATCCTTCTCATTTCGCGGAAACAACGTTGTGCGCGAAGCCATGCATGCTTCCTTTCTTTATCACGGAGTGAAAGCAGGTATGGACATGGGAATCGTGAATACCGCGCAACTTGCGGTTTACGACGAGGTTGATAAAAATTTAATGTTGAAAGTGGAAGATGTCATTTTCAATCGAACTGAAAATGCAACCGAAGCTCTTCTTGAAATAGCGCAAGAATTCAACACACAAAAAAATAAAATTGAAACCGTTGCGGCGTGGAGAAACGAGTCGCTTCAGAAAAGACTTTCGCATGCGCTCGTTCACGGAATTACCGAGCACATTGAAGCAGATGTGAAGGAAGCACTGCTTCACTACCCTACTCCGCTTTCCATTATTGAAGGTCCGCTCATGGATGGGATGAACATCGTTGGCGATTATTTCGGCAGCGGAAAAATGTTCTTACCTCAAGTCGTAAAAAGTGCGCGTGTCATGAAAGCCGCAGTAGCTGTGCTTGAACCACAGTTGCTCGCCGAAAAAGAACGCAATCCACTTCAAGCGCAAGCGAAGAAAAAAATTGTTCTCGCTACCGTGAAAGGCGACGTTCACGACATCGGGAAAAACATTGTAAGCATTGTCCTGGCGTGCAACGGTTATGACATTGTTGATCTCGGAGTCATGGTTCCGAATGAAGTGATTATTGAAACAGCTATTCGCGAAAACGCAGATGCCATTGGACTAAGCGGACTCATTACTCCTTCATTGGAAATCATGTGCGACTTGGCCGAAGACCTTTCAAGAAGAAAATTAAACTTCCCTATTCTTATTGGTGGAGCTACCACTTCGCGCGTACACACCGCTGTGAAGATTGAACCTCGTACGCACGTTCCTGTCATTCACGTGAACGATGCTAGCAAGGTAGTTCCTGCCGTGCGCAGTCTCTTCAACAAAGAAGAAAGCGAAGCTTTCCTTCAACAAATAAAAACAGACTACGCTCGCGTTCGCGAAAACTACGAAACGCATCAGCGAGAGAAAAGACGCGTATCTCTGAACACAGCGCGCAGCAATGCTTTCCAACCGACAGTAACGCACGTTCCTTTTCAACCTAAAAAATTAGGTGTACATAAAGTTAAATTTAGTTTGAAGGAAGTAGCGTCCTACATCGACTGGACACCCTTCTTCCAAGCGTGGCAATTAGCCGGAAAGTTTCCGGAAATATTGAAAGACGAAATTGTAGGAGAGCAATCCACTATTCTATTCAAAGACGCGCAAGAGGTTTTGAATTCTTGGATTGAAGAAAACCGTTCGACCGAAGGAACGTTCGGTTTATTTCCAGCTAAAAGAAAAAATACTGACGACATTGAAGTCTTTTCAAAAGAATACTCATCGTGTGAGGAAGACGTTACGTTCATTACGCTTCGTCAGCAAACCGAGAAAGCACAAGGCGTTCCGAATTTCGCGTTAGCCGATTTCATTTCCGAAGATGTTCAAGATTACATCGGATGTTTCGCTGTAACGACCGGACATTGGGCGGAAGAGATTGCGAAGCAATTTCAAGAAGAGCAAAATGACTATCAAGCAATCTTAACGAAAGCCATGGCCGATCGCTTAGCAGAAGCCACAGCAGAATTGCTTCACGAAAAAGTTCGAAAAGAATATTGGGGTTATGCGGCAGACGAACAATTGTCGAATTCAGAATTAATCTCTGAAAAATACCAAGGCATTCGTCCAGCACCTGGTTATCCTGCCTGTCCAGACCACGAAGAAAAACGAACCATCTGGAAGTTATTGAATGTTGAAAATGAAATTGGCATCTCCTTAACCGAGTCGTTAGCCATGTTGCCAGCCTCCTCTGTAAGCGGCTATTTCATTGGTCATCCGGAAAGCAAATACTTCGGAATTGGAAAAATAGAAATGGATCAAGTGGAAGACTACGCTCTACGTAGAGGAGTTTCACTTGATGAAGCGAAGAAAATATTATCACCCTTATTGTTTTAACATGAAAGTCATTCAGCATTTAGAAGAAGCGAAACGCACGTTGTTCAGCATTGAAATTTTACCGCCGCTAAAAGGCGATAACATTCAAGAAATCTACACGACCATGAATGAACTCATTCAGTTCGAACCTGCGTTTGTAGATGTCACCTATCACCGCGAAGAATACGTTTTTCGCGATGCAGGCAATGGCTTGTTGAAGAAGCATACTGTGCGCAAACGTCCCGGAACAGTGGGCATTTGCGCAGCGCTCTTGAATAAGTATCAGATCGATACCATACCGCACATTATCTGCGGCGGATTCTCGAAGCAAGACACGGAAGACGCCCTTATTGACTTGCATTTCTTGGGCATTGACAACGTATTGTTGCTTCGCGGTGATGCCATAAAAAGTGAGGGACGATTTGTCCCTGAACACGATGGCAATCGCTATGCAAAAGAGCTGGTTCAGCAAGTGGTGAATATGAACAACGGAAAATATGTTGATCCCGACTTGAGCAATGTTCAGCACACGAATTTCTGTATTGGCGTTGCGGGATATCCTGAAAAACATTTCGAATCTCCGAATCAGCAAATGGACTTAGGTTACTTGAAACAAAAAGTTGATGCAGGTGCTGAGTACATTGTCACGCAAATGTTTTTCGATAACAAAAAATATTTCTCCTTCGTCGAAGATTGTCGCGCTGCTGGTATAACTGTTCCTATTATTCCGGGATTAAAGCCGCTCAGCACCTTGTCTCAATTGAACATTTTACCGCATCACTTCCACATAGATATTCCACAAGAATTAACAGAGCAAGTGTTGCGTGCGAAGAGCAAAGAAGAGATTCAAGAAATTGGAATAGCGTGGTGCATTGCGCAATCGAAAGAATTGAAGGCAGCCGGTGTTCCTTGTCTGCATTACTATACGATGGGAAAGGTTAAGGCGATTTCGGCGATAGCCTCATGTGTTTTTTAAACACGAATGTGACAAGCACGAATGCCCTTTGGGCGAATGTGCAAGCACGAATGTCTTCGACGGATTATTCATTGGATTACAATTCAACCAATCGCTTTGGAGTAATAAAAAAAGTCGAAGACATTCGCCAAAGGCATTCGTTGAAAACATTCGTTGCTTGGCAACATTAGTTGCTTGGCAACATTCGCCCTACGGGCAGGAGATTATTGACATAATCGACTAATCCCTTGAACGTAATTCTGAATTACGCCAATTCTCTCAGGTAGATTATCTCCCTTGAATCCTTTGATGTCGGCGTAGGTTATAGTTGATACGTACGCCGCTAAATACTTCGAAGAAAGTGGCATATAAGACCAGTGCCATTTCTCCATACTGTAACCGGTTCTGTTGGTTTCCACTTTATCTGAATACGTTTGACAGAATCCGTATTCGCCAGCATGTGCTTTCAGCCAATTGTAAATTTTCAAACCTTCTCCAGATTGAAAATAGATATCTTCCAACGAATTCAAATCAATGTCTGTTCCCCAATGATGACGAGAGGTTCCGGGCATAGAGCTGAACAATAAAATCTTATTTGCTGTAGCCAACGAGTCTTTCGTTTCGGCAAAATT
>JBEIFO010000137.1:0-5711 GCA_040382375.1 Crocinitomicaceae bacterium | reverse complement strand
TTTACTTTTTCATGTTGAAATTCTTTCGCAACGGTGGCTAAAATTCCATCTACATCGAGACTCGGACTTAACACCACTTTGTCCTTAATCATTTGATACGTCGGATACGTTGCACGCATTTCCGAAACAGAATTGAAGTTCTTCGCGAGGTGCGTTAAGAACAAGGCAATTCCAACAAGGGCATCTCTTCCGTAGTGCGTTTCCGGATAAATAATACCGCCGTTTCCTTCTCCGCCGATTACGGCTCCAATTTCTTTCATCTTCGCAACCACATTCACTTCGCCTACGGCAGAAGCTTCGTAGCGTTGTCCGTGCTTGTGGGTCACATCGGCAAGTGCGCGACTACTCGAAAGATTACTCACGGTTGGACCGGGAGTAATTCCAAGCAAATAATCTGCAATGGCCACCAGCGTGTATTCTTCACCAAATAAACTTCCGTCTTCACATACGAAGGCCAAACGATCTACATCTGGATCAACCACAATTCCTAAGTCACATTTCTCTTTCTTTACAATGGCAACGATGTCTGTAAGATGCTCTGCCAGCGGCTCTGGATTGTGCGCGAAGTGTCCGTCTGCTTTGCAGTGAATCGGTACAATGTTTTCAATGCCCAAGGCGTCTAACAATGCAGGGACATAAATTCCTCCAGAAGAATTAATTCCGTCTACAGCGATTTTGAATTTTTTATTTGCAATGGCTTCAATATCTATGGTGTTTATTCCAAGAATATGTTGAATGTGCGCTTTCATGAAATGGCGTTCTTCGATGCTGCCCAATTCATCTACAGTACAAAATGCGTAATCATCAGCATCTGCTCTGCGCAACACTTCTTTTCCTTCATCGCCTGAAATAAACTCTCCTTTCTCATTAAGCAATTTCAATGCGTTCCATTCTTTCGGATTGTGACTCGCGGTAAGAATAATTCCACCGTTCGCTTTGCTTTCCGTAACTGCCCACTCTACAGTTGGAGTGGTTGAAAGACCAGCGTCTAAGACGTGAATGCCCATTCCAACCAAGGTATTCATGACTAGGTTTTGAAGCATCTCTCCGCTAATGCGCGCATCTCTTCCAACTACAATTGAAATATGTTGTTTGTTGTTTCTTTGTTGAAGAAATGCAGCGAAAGCCGCTGTGAATTTCACGGTATCGAGCGGAGTTAAGTGTTCACCCGGAACAGCTCCAATGGTTCCGCGAAATCCGGAAATAGATTTTATTAAGGTCATGTCTGTAAAATAACTTGTGCAAAGATACTTCACGCAAACAGTTAAACTTCGTTCTTTGTTGAATGAATCACTTGGCCCATTTGTACCTTTCTTCTGACAATGAAGAGGAAATGGTTGGACAGTTCATCGCAGATGCGGTGAAGGGAAATGATTTCAATTTGTACAGTCGAGATATTCGCAACGGAATACTTCTGCACAGGTGGGTAGATTCCTATACAGATACGCATGATTTGGTAAAAGAGCTTCGTGCCGAATACAGACCAAAACTAGGATTGTACAGCGGCGTGCTCATTGATTTGGTGTTCGATTATTTTTTGGCGAAAGATTTTCAAGTTCATTCGGGAAGAGATCTTGCAGAATTTCAGCAGTACACTTTTTCTGTTTTGAATAAACACGAAGACATTTTTCCGGAAAAAATGAAGAGTTATTTCTTCCACATGAAGGACAAAGAATTCATGATGAAATATGCTCATTCGGCTGGAATGGCCGTTATTGTTCGGCAAATGGGAATGCGCATTCCTCGGGGAGAATCGCTTGTTGAGGCAGGAGATTTTTTTCTAAATCATGTTGAAGAAGCTTCGGGTTATTTCCCAGATTTTTTCATTCAACTGAAGCACGAATTTCAGTTGAAGAGATTGAACCTCTTGAATGAAAATAAAATTGATTAAATTTGTAGATAACCCATTCAGAATAAAGAGTTCTGAAATAAATTTCAATCATTGAAAAGATCTATTTGGCGAGTTATTCTAATTTCAATGGCACTCCTTGGGGGAGTCGCGTTTATGTTCATTCTTCTTTCTCCAAAAGTTCGAATGAATGAAGGAGAGTTAGCTGGCCCGAAGAATTTTCCGAATTTGGTGAATGTAGATTTAGATTCCATTCGGGCTCGCGGGAAATTGATTGTATTAACGGAAAACAGTGCTTCAACTTATTACTTGTATAAAGAAGAAGAAATGGGTTTCGATTATGAATTGGCTCAGAAGTTTGCGAAATATCTTCGCGTGAAATTGGAGATTCGGGTCATTGAGAATTTAGATAGCATGTTTGCCATGCTATACCGTGGCGAGGGCGACATCATTGCTTCCAATCTTTCTGTGAATGAAGAACGTAAGAAGTTTTTAGCTTTTTCACCGGCAATTTACAAGACCAAGCAGGTGCTCGTTCAGCGAAAGGATACAGCTAATAAATTGCTTGCCGATGGAATAGTCGTTCACAATCAAAATGAATTAGATAAACTTCCAATTCATGTTCATAGATACTCATCTTTTTATAACCGGCTAACGAATATTATTCAATCCTCTGGAGCGAATATTCAAGTAATAGAAGCAAGCGGAAAGATTGGCACCGAAGAATTACTGCAAGATGTTTCGAACGGCACCATTCCCTCTACTATTACAGACAAGAGTTTGGCCTATTTATGTATTGAAGATTATCCGAGTTTGGATATGTCTGTAGAGTTGCAAGGAGAAGATGATATTGCCTGGGCTGTTCGTCCAAATTCGTTTTTATTACAACAGCAAATCAATGCGTTTTTAACGGGAAAAACCGGAGTTGGCTTTGTTACGAAATTGTATGCCCGCTATTTTGGACGTCCAGAAGAAAACTGGACGGGAGGAATTAAAAGAGTGTTCTCTATGCCTCCGATTAAAGAGGGGAATTTGTCTCCGTATGATTCATTATATCGATTGCATGCTCCGATAGTCGGTTGGGATTGGCGATTGCTAACAGCGCTAAGTTTTGTAGAGTCGAGCTTTAATCCGAATGCGGAATCATGGGCGGGTGCTCGCGGGCTTATGCAACTTATGCCAGCGACAATGGCGAAATACGGTGGAGACACGCTTTGTCCTCCAAGTAATAACATTCAAACAGGGGCTAAAATGCTCAAGAATTTAGATAATTTCTGGAAGCAAAGGGTTCGGAATCCGGAAGAGCGAATCAAATTCATGCTGGCCAGCTACAATTGTGGCCCGGGCCACGTTTTAGATGCCATGTGCATTGCGAAACAGATTGGAAAGAACGACACGTTATGGGATGGGAATGTAGCGGAAGCTTTAATCCTCAAATCGCAGCGACAATACTACGCCATGTCATGCGTAAGACATGGATATATAAATGGAGTTGGGCCGGTGAATTTTGTAAATAAAATACTCGCCATATTTGAGCACTATAAGTCCGCTTCAAAATGAAATTGAGAAATACGATGATGTTCCTCATTGTTTTTGGAGCATGTAAAAAACCTTCTGAGAATTTTTCATTGGAAGGGAAAACAACGGATGCTTCTTCTGGCGCAACGCTTCCTTATGTAACAACTGTGTTTGAACAGAAGTCCCTTGTGAATGGTGTGTTTACCAATTACTTTTTGGAAGCCGCTCGCACAACTTCTGATCTTAATGGAAATTACAAGTTGGAATGGAAGAAGGAAAATTTAACAGAAGCGCGTCTCATGATTTCAAGGGAGTTTTATTATCCGCAGGAAGTTGCTGTTTCTCCAGATGATTTGAGAAATCAAGTCAGCCTTACCAAGAATATCGCCTTATGGCCTGAATCTTCTGTTTTAGTGAATATTCACAATGCCTCAGGAGCCGCGCTGATTCAGTTTAATTGGGTTGGGACGAATTTCGCATGCAATTGCTGCACGAATAGCGTTCGTAGTTTCAATAATTTATCGGACACACTTTTTCAGTGCGGTGTATATGGAGGAAAATGGTTGAAGTACAATTGTGTGATGACGTCCAATACGGGAACCAACTTCCTGCTGGATAGTTTGTTTTGTATGCCTTTTCAAACGAACAATTTGTTGTTGAATTTGTAGATGTTATTGAATAGATGCCTAATTTCAAACCGAAAAATTAATAATCGAATGAAACGTATAGTAAGCTTGCTCTTTATTGCTCTGAGTTTGTGTTCTTTTTTGAATGCTCAAGTTGATCTTCCAAGGAATTTAACTCCTGCTGAGATTGAACAAATCTCGCATGGTGATTTTTCAATTGTAAATTCCGATAGAGGAATTGCATCACCACCGCCCTTCACAAACATTCGTGCAATGGCTGAGTGGGAGGAGATTCAATGTTTAACAATTTCTTGGATTTCTTATCCTTCGATTTTAAAGCAGATTGTAGCGGCAGCCCGAACTCAAACGTTGGTGGTTATTTTATCTGAAGACGTTCAAGCAACACAGAATTATTTGTACAGCACTTCTGGAGGTCCTGCGTTTACAAACATGGATAATGTCATTATTCTTCCTGCGAATTACGATTCTGTTTGGATGCGCGATTACGGCGCTAATCCAGCTTATGCCAATGAAGTTGAAGATTTGTTTATGGTGGATTGGATTTACAATCGTCCAACACGTCCGAACGACAACTCTTCACCTCAGTATGTTGCCGATTATTTGGGATTGGATTTATACACAACAACTGCTGCTCCGGATGACTTGGTAAATACGGGAGGTAATTGGATGAGTGATGGTTTCGGAACAGCAATAATCTCAGAGTTAGTTTTGGAAGAAAACGCTCCTGGAAATCAATACGGTGTTACCGCAAAAACAGAAGCAGAGATCGATGCAATTACAGAGAACTATCTTGGTGTAGACAGATATATAAAAATGCCAGTTCTTCCATACGATGGTATTCATCACGTTGATATGCATATGAAATTAATTGACGAGCAGACCTTGCTTGTGGGTGAATATCCAGACGGTATTTCAGATGGTCCGCAAATCAATGCGAATATGGACTATGTGGTTTCTAACTTTATGAATAAGTGGGGTGAACCTTACAAGACCATTCGCATTCCAATGCCTCCGAGTGTTGCTGGAAACTGGCCAAGTTCAAATCCACCTTCATCTTACCGCACCTACACAAATGCAGTCTTCGTAAATAAAATGGTTATACTTCCAATTTATCGCGAGCAATACGATACTACTGCTTTGCGCATTTGGCAGGAGGCTCTTCCAGGATATCAAATTGTAGGAATTGACTGCGATAATCAGCCAGATAATATAATTTCTGCCAGTGGCGCTATACATTGCATTACCCATAGCGTTGGTGTTCAGAATCCTATGCTTATTAGTCACAATCCTCTTCCAGATACAGATAACACAACAACCGATTACAGTGTTGTAGCTTACATGAACCACCGCGATGGTGTTGCTGCAGGTAGATTGTTTTGGAAGACTTCTCTAACGGGTGCATACAATTTAGTGGATATGACCAGTGTTGGAAGTAACAATTGGGAAGGATTCATTCCCGCACAGCCTGCTGGTACACGTGTTTACTATTATGTGGAAGGGGAAGCAACAACCGGAAAAGTATTGCAACGTCCAATGGCTGCGCCAGACGGTTACTGGAGTTTTGATGTTTTTGGTGGTAATGTCATAAACGAAGAAGCCTTCACTTTCTCTAGAATTTTTCCGAATCCGGCGAGTGAAATTACATGCGTGGAATTTAATGCCCGTGCTTCACAAAAAGCGCAAGCGTTCATTGTAGA
>JBEIFO010000136.1:0-5723 GCA_040382375.1 Crocinitomicaceae bacterium | reverse complement strand
AAACTCTCTCCCACACCTTGCGTTAATATCGTTCTATGCACAATTTTCGGCAGTTCGAATTTTTGTTGAATTCGCGGGACAACCTCGTGTTCCATCAAATACTTCATTTCAAAAGGCACCCCCGGAAGTGAAACACAAACATGTCCGTCACGCTCGAACAACATACCGTTGGCGGTACCCACCATATTCTCAAGCACTGTGCACGATGCAGGAACAAGCGCTTGTTGTTCATTCACTTTCAAAAAAGGCAACCCGCGCGATTCGAAAAAAGCCTTCACACGCAAATAACTCGGTTCGTGCATGACAAGTTCTGTTTGAAAAAGTTCGCACATTGTATGCTTCGTGATGTCGTCTTTCGTTGGACCCAGCCCTCCTGTTACCACAACAACCTGTGCCTTTTTCAAGGCATTGTCAATTTCACTATAGATCACGGGCCCCTTATCAGAAATGCAATGCGACGATTCCACTTCAATTCCGAAACTATTCAGGTATTGCCCCATCCACGCGGCATTCGTGTTAATGGTTTGGCCAATCAAGAGCTCGTCTCCAATATTTATAATTATCGCCTTCATACTTTTTTTTTCCTCTTTCTTAGATTGAAACCAATTTTTGCTAAATTAGTTCGCTAAACTAAACCACCATTATGAAAAGACTCTACTTTACATTGGCCATGGGAATTGCTTTCAGCGCAAGCGCTCAGCAAATTCCAACCAAATTGTCTGCCTCACAAAACAAGGCGGCTAAATTCAACCCCTACACCAACACAACAGTTGGCGAAGCCCCTTCACAACAATCAAAAGCTCCTTATGCAGTTTCTACTGCTAAGAGTATGGTTCAAGTGGAAGAGTATGTAGGAACTTCTATTTACGACTTGCAAACCAACGGCAGTATCCAAAACCGTATCATTGCTGACGATGCTGGAGTTGCGGCATGTTTCACTTTCAGTGCAACAAATTCTTCTGACACATACCCAGACCGAGGAACGGGATACAACTACCGTACAGCAGGTGTTTGGCAAGATGACATCACACAACGTGTTGAAAGTATGCGTGTGGGATGGACGTCTTTAATGCACCCAGCAAACGGTTCTGAAGTCTTGATGAACCACAGCGGTTCTGCGGGAATTAAAGTATGGTCACGCCCTGCAATCGGAACTGGAACATGGGTAAACTCTATTGTGCCAACGCCTTCTGGATTTGCAATGTTTTGGCCCCGTGCAGTTGCGGGTGGTGCTGATGGAAACAGCATTCACATGGTGTGCTTGGCAGATCCTAACGCTGGTGCATACACCAACGGAATGACCGGTCCTATCTTGTACAACCGTTCAACCGACGGAGGAGCAACTTGGGATCTAACCGAAATTTTACTTCCTGGTGAAGAAAACGTGTCGTTAGTTGAAGGGTTTTCTGGAGACGCTTATGCTATTTACGCTCGTGGAAATAAAATTGCAATTGCTTCTTTCGGTGAGCTTCAAGATTCTTACATCTGGATTTCTAACGACAATGGAAGCACTTGGACACGAAGCACTATCTGGGATTTCCCGATCGACAACTATGTTATTGACCAAGGAACAGATATCGAATTAGACGGTCTTCAAGATACTATTCTTTCTTCAGACGGAGCCGGTGCAGTATACATCGACGCAAGCGGCACTGCTCACGCTGCATTCGGAACAATGTTCTACACCGACGATATCGGTGTTATTGATTCTTCGTACAGCTACTTCCCATTAGCGGGAAGCGTTGCATATTGGAACGAAAACATGGTTGATCCCGCTACTGAAGTTCTTGAAATTGGAGTTTCTCCTGATCTCGACGCAACTATTCCTGCTTCAATCACAGAAGTTGGTCAATACGGAAACAGCGGTACCGCTTCACATCCTCAATTAGCTGAAGCGGCTGACGGAACAATTTTCTGCTCTTATCAAGCAGTAAACGAAGCTTACTTCAACGGTGCAGAATATCTAAGGCATATTTACGCCGTGAAATCTGATGACGGTGGTGCAACGTGGACTGAACCTTCAGACATTACTCCAGATATTGCCGAAGACGGATATGAGTATGTATATGCTTCAATGGCGCCATTCGCATACGGAGATAAAATTCACTTAATCGTTCAGCGCGATTTCGAACCAGGGATTCACGTTCAGCCGGAAGACGCTGCTGACCCTGTTACAGACAACGATCAAATCTATGTTTGTGTAACACTTGATCTAGTTGGTGTTGAAGAAGGGCTAATGGCGAAAACTACATTCAACGTTTTCCCAAATCCAACAACTTCTGAATTGAACATTCAACTTCCAGCTAACGAGAATGGTGTGATTACCATCTTTAATGCAAACGGACAGTTGGTACGTTCTTTCAACAACTTCAACAACGGAACTACCAAAGTTGATGTTTCTAATCTTGCAAACGGTGTGTACAACGTGCAGTACCAAAACGCAGAAGGAACAAGCAATCAGCGTTTCGTGAAGCAATAAGATTTTTATTTTTTTATGTGGAAGAGGGCCGATTCGTCGGCCCTTTTCTTTTTGCGCAAACTATTCTGCCGTTACTTTGTTTTCCGGTTATGAATAAGACTGAAAACCCTTCACTCCAATACATTCACTCAGATTTTGTTGAGGTAAAAACGCCGCTAGACCCTTCCGGTCGTTTCAAAAATTTCCACACGCAATTCATACCGAACTTCAAAGATGTGATGAAATGGAAACGAGACACAAATCCATTTCAAGCCGAAAAAAAAATGGGGATGCAGGG
The DNA here is from genome assembly GCA_040382375.1 of Crocinitomicaceae bacterium. Taxonomy (GTDB): domain Bacteria; phylum Bacteroidota; class Bacteroidia; order Flavobacteriales_D; family Sanyastnellaceae; genus CAIZGX01. The sequence continues at coordinate 2,967 of JBEIFO010000136.1, read as the reverse complement.
GCCTGAAATTTCAGAAAATTTCAATTGGTTGAATGGAAATGACGACGGAATTGTTTGGTTAGGTCACGCATGTTTTTTCATTCGAATAAAGGGATTGAATATTATTACAGATCCGGTTTTCGAAAAGCTTTCCCCCTTCCATAAAAGATATTCATCTCTTCCTTTCCACATCAATGAATTGCCTGAAATTGATTACATATTAATCAGTCACAATCACCGCGATCATCTCAGTGGAAAAAGTTTGAAAGGCATCCTAAAAAAATCTCCGGAAGCTAAAATTCTAACCGGGCTTAAAATGGGTTCACTTATTCTCAGTTTATGCGGACATAAAAAAATTGAAGAGGCAGGGTGGTATCAAGTATTTTCTGAATTGAAAAACAACCTTACTGTTTCGTTCTTACCTTCACAACACTGGGCGAAGCGCGGGTTGTTGGACTACAACGAACACCTTTGGGGAGCATTCGTTATTCAGTCTGAAAACACCACTCTTTACTTCAGCGGAGATACAGGGTACAATACACATTTAAAAGAAGTCGGAGACTATTTCGATATTGATTATTGCATCATTGGCATTGGCGCTTATCAACCAGAATGGTTTATGAAGCAAAATCACATTTCTCCGAAAGACGCACTTCGAGCTGCGGAAGAAATGAAGGCAAAAAAAATGATTCCCATGCACTACGGGTGTTTTGATCTTTCAGACGAGCCGGTTATGGAGCCATTGGAAAGATTGATTGAATTGAAACAACATGGAATTGATTCAACACAACTCGTAATTCAAAAAATAGGAGAGTTCATTCCAACATAAAAATTATCTTTATTCAAAAGACAAGAAAAAAATAGTAAATTGCATGACCGCCTTAACTGTTTTCCATGAAATCATTCGTTTCACTTGTTCTTGTTTTCCTTTTCGCAGCAGATCTCTGTGCGCAAAGTGTTAGCGATTGCAGCGGGGCTATTCAGCTGTGTGAAGACGTCTATACAGAGGCAAACGCCACTTCAACTTTCGGGACTATTTTCGAGCCTACAGGGGCCTGCAACAACGGCGCTGAAACAAGTTCGATGTGGTATACTTTCACGGTAACCCAATCGGGGAATATGGGATTTGTGTTAGACCCATCGGATATTGATGCCGACTATGACTGGGGTATGTTCAACATTACGGATAACGGCTGTGCTGGAATTATGAACGGCACTTCACCAGAAGTAAGTTGCAATTCATACGGGTTATTTTTCGGGTCGGGTCCCACGGGTATTTCTACCGCAAACGGCGGAACAGGTAATTCCAATGGGCCTGGAGATCTGAACGGCCCCACATTCAACGGCGATTTAAATGTTACGGCCGGACAGACCTATGCCTTGGTCGTAATGAATTGGTCGAACAGCGCAAGTGGCTATACCATAGATTTTTCGAACTCTACGGCTTCCTTATTCGACGATATTAATCCCACAATAATAAATGTCACAACCGATTGCAACAACCCTGGTGTTGTGGTTGAATTCGATGAGAACCTTGTTACCACTTCTATTCAGCCTGTAGATTTTCAATTAACTGGGCCATCTGGAAACGTGACAATCAACTCTATTCAGCTGCCCGCGCCTAATTCACCTGGAAACCCTTCTGTGACGCTCATTCCAACGCTAGGAAACCTTCCACCCGGAAATTACACTTTGTCAATCTCCGACCTTGCAGGATATGTGAACGACGCTTGCGGAAATACCGCCACCGGCTCTTTCGATTTTGTGGTTAGCCCATTAGCGGTTTCTGTTTTCGCGGGGAACGACACTGTGATTTGTCCAGGAACTAACGCAAGCTTATTAGCTACAGGAAACTTCACTACCGTGCAATGGCTGAACGGCCCTGCAACGGCAAGCTACAGCGTTCAAAATTCCGGTAACTACCAAGTAACGGCAACACTCAACGGATGCTCGCTAACAGATGTAGTGAATGTTTCAATTGTAACCCTTCCAAACTGGAACCTTGGTCCTGATGTTACCGTTTGTGGAGACCAGCCCTATTCTTACACCACCAACCAAAGCGTTCTTTGGGGAAATGGAACAACAAGCAACTCCCTTCCTGTTTCGGCTTCAGGGATGATCTACGGCACATACTTCTACTTGGGCTGCCCCATACCCGACAGCGCTCTTGTAACCGTTGTTTCGCCCCCTACAATCGACCTAGGGCCAGATACCACTTTGTGCACAGGAGCAAGTTTGAGTTTTTCCTTTAACGAACAAGTTACATGGAACGGAAGCACACTTTCTTCAACCTACATAGCGAATTCACCGGGATTGGTTATAGCGTCATACTCTGATGGTGTTTGCACAGCTTTCGATTCAATACTTGTTTCGATTTTAGATCCCATTGTTATTCCAATTGGAAATAATTACACCTATTGCCAAGGTGACACGGTAACACTCACCGCGACTTCACCAACAGCCGAATATTTCTTGTGGTTCGATGGAAGCGATCTTTCAACACATCCATTTTATGAATCTGGAAATTATTCGGTAACCGTTTCAAATGCATGTGAAACGGTTTCTCGCAACTGGAATATGGAATTCGATGACTGCAACATTTATGTCTATGTTCCGAATTCCTTTACGCCGAATGGCGATGGAATTAACGATGTTTGGCACCCGGAAATTAATGGTTGGACAGAAGTTGAAACACTCGTGTTTAATCGTTGGGGTGAAATCATCTTTTCAAGCAGAAATCCAAATACACCTTGGCTGGGCGAAGTAAGAAATGGAAGTTAGTTCGCTCCTGAAGGAGTTTACAGTTATGTCATAAAAGCAAAATTCACGAGCGGTGAGGCTCGTGAATTCAATGGTTTTATAAGTCTAATTCGTTAACGAACTAACACAACTGTTCCCAGTCTCTTGAACGGATCTTCACCTGAACTAAACTGAATTTTTATTTCATATACATAGGCCCCGTCTTCAGCAAAATGAGATCCGCCGTTT
>JBEIFO010000135.1:0-5735 GCA_040382375.1 Crocinitomicaceae bacterium | reverse complement strand
TTGGCACTGGTGAATTCGTTATATATCAGTCAAATTGGTGCAGCTGAGTGCGATGTTCAAGAAGGTTGTGTTACAGGATATGGGAACAGATGGATTATTGGATTTAGCTCTAAAATAGACAACATTGGACAAGCCGATTATTACATTGGCAATCCCTCCGCTAACCCAGAAATGTTTAGCGTAGTTAATTGTCATGGGCATACGCATTATGAGGGATATGGAGATTATCGTCTAATGGATGAAAATGGTGATCTCGTTCCGGTTGGACATAAAAATGGATTTTGCGTTATGGATTTGTGTGGCTTTGGTCAATACAATTGTTCTGATATGGGAATTTCTTCAGGGTGCTATGATATTTATGGAGCTGGAACGCAGTGTCAATGGTTGGACATTACCGGAATACCTGCAGGCCAGTACCGCTTTGTGGCTTTAGTAAACCCTTACTATTTGCCAGATGCCTTGGGCAGGTACGAGAGCAATACTCAAAACAACGCGGTTTCTGTTTGTATGGAGATTTTTTGGAATAATGGAGTGCCAACGTTTGAATTATTAACCGATTGTCCGTCTTACATCGATTGCACGGGAAGCATAAATGGCTCAGCAGAATTGGATTGCAATGGCGTGTGTAATGGCCCCTCGATTTTTGGTGATGTTAATCCAGACAACGATTTGAATACATCAGATGTTAGCGTCTACATGGGAATTTTGTCGCAAGAGAATATTACTGCAACAACATGCAATGACTTAAATGCGAACGGTGAAATTTCTGTCTACGATATATACTTAGCACAGTGGTGCATGAACGGCGGAAACGGCGGTTCTACCATTACGAATGCATGTGATTTCCCTAGAAACATTGTGAATGTGAATACTTCAGCGGGTCTGTCAATTTCGAATTTTAATGATACAGAGGGATATATAGATATTGAATTGATGAGTGCAGTTGATGATGTAACCGCGTATCAATTTGAAATTTCAGGTGCCGATGTTATTGGTGTAACAAGTTTAGTAGATGGAACTGTTTTCAGTTGTGAAACAGGTTACAACACCTTTACTGAATCTGTTTTCGCTGTTTCCAATATTTACGGAAATAAAATAGAGAACAGTTTGGCTCCCACAAGTTTGTGCCGTGTTTACCTTGCTAATTATGGAAATAATGAAATCTGCATAGATGAAGTTGTAGACATCGTTAACAATAATGCAGAAAGAATCCCTTCATACATCTACGGCTCTTGCGTTCAGGGGATAAATGTATCTGAACTCACTAATCTTCTTACGACATCAACCGAAGTATTTCCGAATCCAGCATCGAATGAAATTCGTTTGCGTGTTAATGCGTTGAGTGAGGGCACAACTCATGTTGCTATTCAAGATGCAACAGGAAGAACCATTAAGATTATTTCTGCTTTAAGTATGAATGTTTGGAATACACTTGAAGTTTCTGACCTTTCTTCCGGAGTTTATACCATTCATCCATTTAATTCCACAAGTAAAGGGAACTCAATTAGATTTGTCAAATTGTAAATTATATTATGCGCTACACTGCTCTTTCTTCAAAACACTATTCAAACAATCGCAAACGCTTTGCTTCTCGCATGGAAGAGAAGGGCTTGGCTATTTTTACAAGTAATGATATTTATCCGACCAGCGCCGACGGCACTTTGCCGTTCAAGCAGCACAGCGATATTTTTTATTTAACGGGTGTAGATCAAGAGGAAACGATGCTTATTCTTTTTCCAGATGCTACCAATGCTGCACATAGAGAAATGCTTTTTGTTCGCGAGACGAACGATCACATTGCTGTATGGGAAGGAGCGAAATTGAATAAAGCTCAGGCGAAAGATCGCACAGGTATTACAACCATTCATTGGAGCACTGAATTCGAGAAGATACTTCATACCGTTATCGGTGAAGCCTCTTCAATTTACTTGAATAGCAACGAACATTCACGCGCTACCATTGAGGTAGAGACGCGTGAAATGCGCTTGTCTAAATGGTTCCGTGAAAAATATCCTCATCATACTATTGACAGATCGGCTCCAATCATGCATGCGCTGCGCGCTGTGAAGGACGAAGAAGAAATTGCTCAAATTCAAAAGGCTGTCGACATTACGCACAACGGTTTGTTGCGTGTGATGAAAATGATACGTCCCGGTGTTATGGAATATGTGATTGAAGCAGAATTTGCTCACGAGTTTTTAAGCAATGGTTCTCGCGGATTTGGTTATACGCCAATTATTGCATCAGGTGAAAGTGCTTGCGTTTTGCATTACATAGACAATGACAAACCTTGTAAAGAAGGTGATGTAATACTTCTAGATGTAGGCGCCGAGTATGGAAATTACTCTGCCGATATGACTCGCTGTTTGCCTGTAAGTGGAAAATTCACAGAGCGTCAGAAGGACGTTTACAACGCAGTTCTTTCAGTTATGAAACAAGCTACGGCTTTTTTGAAGCCAGGTGTAATCATGTCTGAATACCACGTGGCAGTAGGCGAGATGATGACCGTTGAATTGTTGAAGTTGAAGTTGATTTCGGAAGAAGACGTGAAGAATCAAAGCTCTTCTTGGCCTGCATATAAGAAATATTTCATGCACGGAACTTCTCACTTCTTGGGATTAGATGTTCACGATGTTGGAAATTGGAACAAACCTATTGAAGTAGGAAACGTCTTTACCGTTGAACCGGGCATTTATATTCCAGAAGAAAATTTAGGGATTCGTTTAGAGAATAACATTGTTATTACCGAAAACGGAAACCGCGATTTATTTGCGAATTTCCCGTTGGAAGTGGAAGAGATTGAAGCGTTGTGTGCTAAATAATTAGAGCGCAACTTCTTTCAACGTTCCCGTTTTCGTGTAAGCAAGATATCCTCTGACCGTCTTGTCCGTTGCGCCTTGTAGCGCAGACATGTAGTTTTTCACTTGTTGAAAATGCTTGTCCATTTCTGCTCCTGTTTTGAAGTCGTAAACTTCTACATATTCAGCATTCAAGTGAATGCGATCTGGACGAACAACTTCACGCGTATTTATTTGAATGTCGTGTTCAGTGAGCACTTCATCTGCTGTATTGAATATTTGTTGAAACGAATCGTTCATGACCGTAGCTTTCACCTGATTCGAAAGAAGTTCTTTTTCGTTTTGCTGAAGTTCGGTGTGTTCAAAAATGTAATTCGAAAGTGATACTTCCCATGTGTTGAAATGATTTAATGTGGAAAGACAAGCGTGCAAGTGATTTCCCATAACAAGGGCTTCTTTTCCATCCATATCTTTTCGTTTGGTTTCGCGCATACGGAAGTCAGGCTGCACGGCGTTTAAGCGAGTTCCATCGAGAAGGGCAACAGCTCTTTCTTCTTCTTTTTCCTCGTTCACATGCACCACTTTTTCTCCAAAGTGAAATTTATTCAGTCCGGCGTGGTGGGTGTTGAAGTAGTCGTAGAGATAAGTATTTAATGCGCTATTCGTTGAAGACGGTTTGCTTTCTGTTAGGAAGTACAAGCGATCTTCCGGACGTGTGAGTGCCACATACAGCAGGTTCATGTCGTCGAGTAGAATCTTGTTGTTTTCTGTTCGAATTTCTTCCGGCTCATCTTCCTTGGGCGATTTGGTTGGCGTGAAATTGATAAGCCCTTTAGTGAACCCCGGATGCACATCTGGGGCCTGAACCCACAATGTTTGATTCGGATGTTTTGTATCGAATTTTGGAAAGATAACAACTGGAAATTGCAACCCTTTGCTTTTGTGAATGGTTAGAATACGAACTGCATTTTGCTTTGCACCACTTTGAATGTAAAGCTTGCCTCTGTTGTCGTTCCACCAATCTGTCATTTCTGAAAATCCCATTCCGTTCTTGTGCGAAAGTTGGAGTAATTGATTTTCGAAGAACTCTAAATACACATCGAATGGCAATTGGAAGTATCGAATCAACTCTTGAATACATTCAAACGGATGCGCGTTGTCCTTTACAATGTTTCGAAGTCCCGGATAATGTTCGTCGAGAAATTCATTCACTTTGAAACGAAGTTTTCCTTTTTCCAGCTGCTCTACATAAGTTGAAATAACTTCACTGTAATTGAATCGGTTTGGAAATACATCGCAAATTCTTCGGATTAAATTGAAGCGATAAAAATTCTCTGTTTCTTTTCCGAAGTAGTTGATACACGCCATAAGGAGTTGTACTTCATTGGAATTTTGAACCAAGAAACTGTCCTCAGTGGTCAACGGAATTTTTTCGGTTTGTTGAAGAATGAATTCTGAAATTTTTGTCGATTCCGATTTGCCTTTCCGAGTAAGAATGGCAATATCGCCCCACTCATATCCGTCTGCTTTGCATTCACGAATAGCATCTACTATTCCATTCAGCATGTGTAGATCGCCTGAATCTTTTCGATCAACTACAGTGGTTTGAACTTCAACATAACCCGGATGGTCTTTGCTACATTCCTGTTCGTGCTTATCGTACACATCTTGCAGCGGACCTAGCTTTTCTTTCAGCGCACCGAAAAGTGTGTTGTTGAATTCAATGATGGCCTTGCCGCTTCTTCGGTTTGTATTTAGTACTTCTTCTTTGTAGGCGTCGTTCAACAAGAGTTGCATAGTATCCGAAGCACCTTCATACAATTTTGGAAGTCGAACGAACTGCTCAACATTTCCGTTTCTCCAACGATAAATACTCTGCTTCCCATCTCCAACTACCAGATTGAAATTTCCCTGCGCAATGGCGTTTTCGAAAAGAGGAAGGAAATTCTTCCATTGCATTTCAGAAGTGTCTTGAAACTCATCTATGAGAATGTGGTGGAACCGTTCACCTGCGCGCTCATAAATAAACGGAGCAGTGCTTTCTTGAACCACAGCAGAAACGATTGCATGGAAGTCTGAAATGAGCAAAAGGTTTTCTTCCGTTTTAATTCGTTGACTTACTTCGCTCAGTTTGCTAAGTAAACCAATAGTGAATATGCGAGGTAAGATTTTAATGATGCGGTTAAATTCATGTTTTTTATCTCCGGATACCCATTCAATCGCGTATTCAGCCGTTTCATTGAGCAGCCCGTTCATTGCTTCAACTTCCGCTTGATTCGGTTTGCCCCATCCTTTTTCAAGTACTTTGAACAAATTACTACCGGGATTTTCAAATCCGCCAGAGCGAATTTTTCTCAAATAGGAAATGGTTCCCCTTCCACTATTAAAGAAATCTTGCGGCGTGAGATTCTTTTCTTCAATTAAATTCAAAACGGTATCTAACCGATCGAAAAGTTCTTGCGTGAGTTCTTGAAGTTTATTTTGAAAGGACTTTCTAATTGTTTCGTATTCCGTGATGTGCAAATTCTCGAATAGCCCAATGATGCTGCGCGCATCTTCCTTGACCAACTGCCTAGAAATTCCGAGCATCCCTTTTTTAACATTCCAATCTTCTTCCTCTTCGAAATTACTCATGACGTAATTCTCTAAATAGGTGGTGAGCTCTGCGTCTTGTCCTACTTCATCGAGACAAGCATCTACACATTGCTCGAGAAATTTCTCTGTATCCATTTCAATGGAGAAGTCCGGATGTATTTGAAGATCCTTCGCGAAGGCACGTACAATGCGGTGCGTAAAGCTATCGATGGTGCTTATGCTTAATCGCGAATAATTGTGCAGCATGTGGGAAAGAGTTTTTCGCGCACGCTCTTGCAAGATCATCGGAGAAACATCGAGTTCCTTCCGAATGTCGTTGAACAATTCATTCTTTCCTTCCAA
>JBEIFO010000134.1:0-5737 GCA_040382375.1 Crocinitomicaceae bacterium | reverse complement strand
TTCACATCAATGTACGTTTCAGATTTCTCTTCCATCAACACTGCTGTTGGCCAAGTATCATTTCCTTCCACGCGAATGGGAGCCGTTAATTCGTAGACCAAATGATTTTGATGGCGATTCATTTTCTGAACCAACAACTGCCATTTTTGTTTGCCCCACTTGATACGTTGAATGTATTCGAACTCTGCATAAGTCTTTCAACCAAAAAGCTTTTGTTGGAAGTCAATTCATAAATGTGAATGCTCACGTCTGAATTTTTTTCTCCGGCTTTCGGATATTTGAACGTGTTTCTTTCCGGATATAAGCTTCCGTAAATATCCATTCCATATTCAGGAACGCCGCTTTCGTTGAATTTGTAGTAGGCGAGAAGCGAACCGTTTTCATTCCAGTACAATCCGCGATCGAATCCGAATTCTTCTTCGTACACCCAATCGGTTGCTCCGTTAATGATTTTGTTTTTCTCTCCGTCGAAAGTGACTTGCTTTTCTTCTTTCGTTTCAATATTGAAAATGAAAATGTTGTTGTCGCGAACGAATGCTACGCGCTTTTTATCTGGAGAGATCGTCGCCAAGCGTTGCTTTCCTTTTTTGAAGTTTGCAATAGGTGTGGTTTTTCCGCTTGCCAAATCGTGAACCAAATAATTAGCCATGCTGCTCCAACGGTAAATGCCTTCGCTTTCTGTTTCAATCAACAACATGCTTTCATCTGCATTGAAAGAATAATTGTCGAAGGCGCTTATTGTATTCCCGAAAATTTTCTTGGCAGTTGTAATCGCTTTCAACGTATCTCCATTCACGAAGCTGCACTGAATAATGGTTTGTCCGTTTAAATCCGAACCCATCACGTCTGAAAACGTTTCACCGTCTTTCATCGAGTTGAATCCACCGAGGTAATCCGCATTGAATTCGCGGCTATTCCAAATAAGTTCGTTGGTAATTTTTTTCTGAGCAGTTGCACCGAATACGGTGGCTAAGAAAAACAAGGATGCTAGTGTCTTTTTCATAATAAAAATCAGTTCCGAAAGATAAGCCGAATGCAGAAGATATGCAATTGTGCCTTTAATTTGCGCCATGAATTTGAAATTAGCTAAACTCGCAATGGTGGCGGTTGCATTCAGCAGCTGCACCCAGCAATTGGTTTTAGAATCACTTCCAGTCACAACAGAGCCCGGTCCGATGACTTTTGAGAAGGAAAAGCACTTCAAGAATATTCATCAAGTTACATACGGAGGAGACAATGCCGAAGCTTATTGGAGTCCCGATGGGAAGCAGTTGATTTTCCAGAGTAACAACGCGAAGTGGGGTATGAGTTGCGATCAGATTTTTTTATTGAATGTAGAAACCAAAGCAGACAGTTCAAAGCGTCAGTTGGTTTCAACCGGACTCGGAAGAACCACATGTTCGTGGTTCATGCCCGATGGAAAGTCGTTCCTTTATGCTTCAACGCACAAAGGCGGAGAGGCTTGTCCACCGCCACTTCCGAACAACGGAAAATATGTTTGGCCGTTGTATTCAACCTATGATATTTACACCGCAGACCTTCAAGGAAAGGTAACGAAGCAATTAACCGATTCGCCGCGTTACGATGCTGAAGCGACAATTAGTCCGAAAGGAGATCGAATAGTCTTCACTTCATTACGAAACGGCGATTTGGATTTATACACCATGAATTTAGATGGAAGTGATGTGAAGCAAATCACATTCGACTTGGGCTACGACGGCGGTGCATGTTTTTCTCCGGATGGAAAGAAAATCGTTTGGCGCGCTTCACGTCCGAAAAACAAAGAGGAAATAGATGCCTATAAATCTTTGTTGAAGGAAGACATGGTTGAGCCTTCAAACTTGGAAATCTTCGTTGCGAATGCCGATGGTTCAGATGCACATCAAGTCACTACTTTGGGAAATGCAAACTGGTCGCCAACATTCACTCCGAAAGGAGACAAGGTTCTTTTCTGCAGCAATCACAACAGTACGCGCGGATTTCCTTTCAATTTATTCTTGGTGAATTTAGATGGAAGTGGATTGGAGCAAGTGACTTACGATACCGAATTCGATTCGTTCCCCATGTTTTCACCGAATGGAAAATACTTGGTGTTCTGCAGTAACCGTCACAACGGAAGAACGCGCGACACGAATATCTTTATCGCGGAGTGGATTGACTGATTCTATCCTTCGAAAGTGATAGATAATACGAAGGCACGTGAACGTAATTTGTCTATCGGAAGAGCATATCGAGTGTCTTCGTGAATCAGTAAATCGGGAAGACCAATGCTCGTTTTAAACTCTACCGCAAATTTGAAAAACGGAAGGAAGAAATCAAATCCACCCCCGGCCTCTATGCAATAGTCATTGCTTTTCAACTTCACCACAATCTGGCTCGACTGGTTGTTACTTACATTCTTTTGAGATTGCATATCTCGAGCATATTTCCCTCCCAATAATCCGTATGCCGCGAAGTTTCCTGTTCTGTTGGTTCTCAGTTTCACCAATACCGGGAATTCCAACCATACACTTGAGATGGGTTTCGTCTGCGTGTCAATTTTATTTTGTGGACGAAGAAATTGATATTGCAATGATCTGTCTTGGAAAGACAAACCAGGAAGAAAGCGAATATTGACATTCGGCAACGGATTGTACGATGCTAGAATATGCAGGTTGAATCCAGCTTGTGGCACATTCGTTATACTTAACAAAGAATCTTGAAACGAAAAATCAGGTTTGTAATTAATGAAAAATGAACTTTGATTTCCGCTTAGGGCAAACCCAAAGTGATATTTTCTGTAGTCGAATTTCGCTAAATTCAAAGCAGCTCGGTCTCGCTGAGCAAAAGCAGAAATAGCGATTAAATAAAAGAGGAAAGCCGAAACTAATTTTTTCATGATAGTTCTTTCAACATTACAGTTCTAAATATCCAAGGCACAATAAGAGAAAAGATAAGTGAGCTTAACATCATTGCTGAAATGCCTGCTGCCACTACAGTTTTCGAAGAAGTCATGGTGTTAACGCGTTCAATATAGCTTTGTTGTATTTCCTCTTTAGTCAGGTCTTTCAACGGTTCATTCGCCGAAGTTATTGCCGCTACTTTCTCAGGGGTATTCAAGGCCTCTTCCAATTGCGCATAATCGGCAGCGCGCTTAATAGTCATGTCGTTCGCCGTTGAATAATAAACGCCAATAGCCAAACCAATGGCCACTGAATAAGCTACTCCAGCGCGCAAAGACAATTTGAAATCATCGAAATAACTTCGCACTTGCGGCTCTTTGCTGTAAGTAGAATACAGCGTTAATAAGATTAAAGAAAGAAGAAATACGAGATTTAAGAGAACACCCTTTGGCTGAGCTTCAGCGTAATTGTATGAAAAGTAATGACCAAGAGAAAAGCGCAATCCCAACCAAATAGATGCTAAGGAAAGGGCGTAAGCCCAGATACGCCAAGTACTCATTACGAATTCATAGTTACTAAAAACTCTTCGTTTGTTTTCGTGCGCTCGATGCGGTCTTTCACGAATTCCATGGCTTCAACCGGATTCATATCAGCAAGGTGTCTGCGAAGGATCCACATACGTTGAAGTGTGTCTTTGTCTTGAAGTAAATCTTCGCGACGTGTTCCTGAAGAAAGAATATCAATGGCAGGGAAAATACGTCTGTTACTAATCTTACGATCCAATTGCAATTCCATATTACCCGTTCCTTTGAATTCTTCAAAAATTACTTCGTCCATTTTACTTCCAGTATCTACCAATGCCGTTGCAATGATGGAAAGTGATCCACCATTTTCAATCTTACGTGCAGCTCCGAAGAAACGCTTTGGTTTCTCCAAGGCATTCGCTTCAACACCACCCGACAATACCTTTCCGCTCGAAGGCGCAACAGTATTGTAAGCACGTGCTAGACGTGTAATAGAATCCAATAGAATACAAACGTCGTGTCCACATTCAACCAAACGCTTGGCTTTTTCCAAGACAATGTTGGCAATCTTTACGTGACGCTCAGCAGGCTCGTCGAAAGTCGAAGCTATTACTTCTCCCTTCACACTGCGCTTCATGTCGGTCACCTCTTCCGGACGCTCATCTATGAGCAATACAATTAAGTAGGTCTCAGGATGGTTCATAGCAATAGCATTCGCAACGTCTTTCAACAACGTAGTCTTTCCTGTCTTCGGCTGCGAAACAATCATACCACGTTGGCCCTTTCCAATAGGAGCGAACAAATCCATGATTCGCATGCTCACATTGTTGTTGTTGTCTGCCAAATGGAAACGTTCTTGCGGGAACAATGGCGTTAAGAACTTAAATGGAATACGATCACGAACCCAAGCTGGGTCGCGTCCGTTAATGTTATCGATGCGAATTAATGGGAAATATTTTTCTCCTTCTCTTGGCGGACGAATAGCCCCACGAATGGTATCTCCCGGCAATAACCCGTATGTTTTAATTTGTTGTTGAGAAACGTAAACGTCATCGGGAGAATTCAAATAATTGAAATCCGAAGAACGCATGAATCCGAATCCGTCAGGCATCACTTCCAACACCCCTTCCGCCATAACCAATCCATCGAAATTATATCCGTGTTCGTCTGGCATTCCTCTGCGCTGACGGTCGGGACGAACGATGTTCTGATCACGCTCTGCCTGACTTTCTTGGTGTTCAGGTTTATTTTGTCTTTCCGGACGGTCTTTCTGCTCAGGTCTTTCCGGACGGTCGTTTCTCTCTGGACGGTCTGTTCTTTCCGGACGGTCCGTTCTTTCTGGACGATCCTTATGTTCAGGTCTCTGATTTTTCTGATTCGGATGCTGCGGACGCGGCTGTCCATCTTTCTTTGCTAATACCAAAAATGGAATCTCAGGCTTAGTCTCTTGCACAGGAGTTACCTCTGGCGCAGACTCTTCGTTTTGTTCGGTTTGAATATCATTCGATACTTCTTCCTTAGCGGGAACCTCTTCCTTTTCGACAGCCTTATATGGCTTTCTTTCTCGTGTTTTTTTCTGACGATCAGAGGAGTCAGAATTCTCAAAAGAAGAATCTGTTTCTTTTGCTTCAACAACGATTGGAGTAGGAGCAGCCTCAGCTGTCGTCGCAGATAAAGACTGACGGTCCATAATGGTTAGAACCAAATCTTGTTTCTTTAATTTTTCGGCATTTGAAATACCTAAATTTTCAGCAACAGATTTAAGCTCTGCCACTTTCATGGCGTTTAATGTTAAAATATCGTACATGTAAGGGAAATGAAATTCAAAATGTATTGTTGGGAATACTGAAACGAAATGCTTTCAGCAGTGCAAGGATACAACGCAATTGGTATATTTTCAAAAAAAAATTAACGGACAATCTCGGAAACATTGCGCTTGATGTTCTGAGATATTTTTTCAATTGGCACATCGTTTTCGTCTCCGCCAAACGGATCTTCTATTTCTTCAGCAATAAGTTCCAAACTTCCTAAGACATAAAAAATGAAAATGGAAAACGGAATGACATAGTTTCCAAGCGAAGAGCTGAATACCCAAGGAAGTGTAATGATATAGAACAAGATGAATTTTCTTAAGAACGAGCTGTAGGAATAGGGAATAGGCGTGTTCTTTATACGCTCACAGGCACCTGCAACTTCAAGAAAATTTGAGATTTCGGAATTAATCGAGAGCAGTTCACTCTCCGTAATTTTTTCTTCTTTTCGAAGTTTATAGGTTCTGTTGTGAATAATAGATGCCAAATAATTTGGTTTATGCTGGACATCTGCTGGCAT
>JBEIFO010000133.1:0-5785 GCA_040382375.1 Crocinitomicaceae bacterium | reverse complement strand
GTGGCTTCCGATATTGATTACGATCAGTTGAATGTCGCGCGCAAGAACGGAAAGAACCTTCCGTTCAACGATGCCATTCGATTTGAAAAATCTGATTTCTTCAGTGAAGACAGTGTTCCGGAAGTACCCGGGTTAGTGGTTTTGAATCCACCATACGGTGAACGCATGGAGATTGAAGAGCTGGAAAAAATCTATTCTGAAATAGGCTCTGTTTTCAAACATCGTTATTCGGGTTCAACAGCTTGGATTATCTCTTCAGATTTACAAGCCCTTCATGCGATTGGACTTCGTCAGAAACGTAAAGTCAAATTGATGAATGGAAAGTTGGAATGCGAGCTTCGCGGAATAGATTTATTCAGAGGAAAGCGTAACGAACGATTTGAAGTTAAGGCGACAGATTCCGAAAATTTATCACCGGATTCGCATACATCTGAAGCATAATTTCTCTTGCTGTCTGCGTGAAATTCTCTTTAGGAAGAGCTGTGTGTTTTCTATGAAGACTTAATTTGAAAGTATTTCCACGGATATAATTACTGAAAGCAATTTTCTGAATTTGGGAGTATTGGTCCTTGTACTCCTTCGTACCATTCAACAAATCATACGCAATGTAATTCGTTGGCCAAAGATGAAAAATGCGGTGCATTTCATTGTCTATGGCATGCGTTAAATAACGATACTTTTCATTCTTATTTTGAATCGAACGCATGTGCTCAATGTGCTCATTCATTGAATTTCCCATAGAAATATTTACACGTCCTTTATGTCCGGTGATTCCTTTCAACATGGAAAGAAAATCCTCTCCTGATTTCTTTTCGTAAGAACCAAGCACTTTCAAATGCATGAGCTCGTTCGTCTTCATCATATCACACGGATCGTATTCATAGCTCACAGCCATAGGAATCATGCTCAACGCCTGCAAACCGTCTTCAATGTTATCTGAACTCATGGCGAACATCTTCAGCAAACCAGTTGCTGTTCTGTCGTCGCCATCTTTGCTTCTTCCTTCGCGTTGTGCTATCCAGATTGAAGTGTGGTCAGAAGTTAAAGTATGACGAATGTAATTGGAAAGGCGAAGGCTGTAATAGAACATCTCCTTCGCGTTTACATTCCGATTAACAATGAAATTCTTGTTGGAACGAACGATGTCTTCAACCACTTTCTGACGCAACAAATTATCGCCTATGGCTATTTGCGTAGTCTTGTGGCCTTGTTCAAGCAAACTCACATTGAGAATTGCACTGTCGAGAATAATATCGCGATGATTACTTAAAAATAGATAAGGCTTTGTTTTATCTAACGACTCGAAGTTGGTGAAAGACAATCCGCTAGTGGTTGTTTGAATGGCCATCTTGAAAGCAGGACCTGAAATTTCAGATTGAAATTCATCAACGGTGGTAACCTGACGAAGCATTTTCTGAATAGCTGAACGGCTTAATCCTGGGAAAACCCACTTCAGCATTTTATAAAATTCAGGGACTTCTAAAATGCGTTCAATGGCAGCTTTTAATTCTTCGTCGTTGTACGGACGAATGGGATCAAAATTAAAAACATCTATTTGCGCCTCTTCCATAGTTGCAAAAGTAAGAAATTCAGAACTTTTGATTGGAGAAGCCTTGTTGTAAATATGAACAATGTCTACATTTGAGGCATGAGAAAAATGAAAGCGTTGCTTATTGCTGGATTAGTTGTTTTGGCTTTGTCGGCATGTGAAGAAAAGAAAGTTTCCGCTCCTTCTAGAAGTTCTGAATTAATTGGAGATTTTGATGATACGTTGTGGAATCAGAATACAGGAACCATTTATTCATTGGCTTTATATGCAGACAGCAGTTTTTATTTCAGAACAAGAGTAATCGGAGGTGAGGCCAAGACCTATTTAGGGAATTACAAACCGAATGAGCAATGGGAGGTTCTAAATCTTAAATGTGCAGACAGCGCACATGTTTTTTCTGTTCAGATTAAATCTTCTGACCTTCTAGAAATGAATGTAGAAGGAGGAATTAGTTCTATGAATCGTTCAACTAAAGTGGTAAGTATTTCTGGAACGGCAGTGCTAAAAAACAGAGTGAAATTATGGTCCTCAACGAAGTCCATCGTCTATCAGTTGGTGAATGCAAATGAGTTAATCATTGATCAGTTATTTATTAATGCAATGACTCCGGAGTACAAGGCGTTGTTAAGTTATTATTCTGGAAAATATGAATCTCCGCAATTAGTGAAATCATTGAACTTTAATCAAGAGGAAATTGTAAAACTCCAGGAGCTTTATTTTCCAAAATCGGAAACTGTTAAAACTGATGATAAGGAAACACCGCCAATCGCGGATAAAATGCCAATGAAGTCCTTGTTCTTCCTTAATAATGGAAACAAAGTAGAGGTTCAATTGGTGGCCCTCAGTTCAAAAGGAAATGACTACGCTAAAAAAGAAACATGGGAATTGAATGCTGAAGGATGGAAGTTATTGAGTTCAGAATTTTCTGGAGTTACTGCTGAAGTTATTTATGACAATCCGAATGAGGTTAAACTTCCAACTGGAAACATCATCATCAACAACAAGTGATTTTCGAATTTATTTAGATCTTTGAAACACTTTCTTTCACTTGAAGTAAAAAAAAAGTAATATAGTTTTCGTTTCTGCACAAGGAGGTATTTTTTAGGCAACCGAACATGTTTCTTTTCGTCTTTTATTTACTTTGATAAAAGACAAAATGCCCCGTAGTCTCTTGCCGGCAATGGCTCTGTTTCTGAGCCATTTCTTTTGCAATGCTCAGTTTGAGAACTATAGTGAAATTTGGAGTTTACCCTCCGGACCTTACGATGCGTTTTTTGGCAATGGTGTTAGTGTTTTTGACTATGATGGTGATCATATTGATAATATCACAATTGCCCGACCATACATAGGAATTTCGGGATTTCAAGTTTCTCAGGGTCAACTTACTGAAGATTTTTTCTTTCCATTGCCTTTAGATATTAAGCAACTTCTATGGGCAGATTTTAACAACGACGGAGATAAAGAACTTTTTGTCACAGCATATGGTAGTGGTCTCTATCTTTTCGATTATTCTACGGAAGGACTAGTACCAATCGAAGCCTCATTCAGTAATCTTTTTTGGGGATTTCATTATGGTGCTTCTGCAGCGGATTATGACAATGATGGAGATCTTGATTTATTCGTCTGTGAATACTTGAATTACAATGAAGATTTACCATTTGAGAATTTACTGTTTAGAAATGATGGTGATTTTACTTTTACAGAGGTTGGACAAGTCATGGGGGTGAATGCTGCTACAGATAACTCTTTTCAATCTGTTTGGGTTGATTTTAATCGAGACGGGTGGCAAGATTTATATGTTATTAACGATCACAGTATTCCCAATTTATTCTATCAGAACAATGCAGGACTTTCTTTCACTGAAATATCAGTAGACAATAATACCAATGTTGCAATGTCTTGCATGAGCAACTCTGTTTCCGATTTTAATAGAGATGGTTATTTTGATATTTTTATTACTGACGGCCTAACCCCTGTTCTACTAAAAGGAGACAGCTCAGGTATATATTCTCAGGTTGCTTATGATGTAGGGTTCAATGATTTTCAAACGGGTTGGGGTGCACTCTGGATCGATGACAACTTAGATGGTTGGGAAGATATTCATATTTGCCAGGGTGGAACTGAATTTTTTCCATTTCCAAATCAATATTACCGAAATGAAAATGGAACGTTCGCCATGGATAACACCTTTGACATGGCTTCAAAGGCTTCGTATGTGAATGCAAAAGGTGATTTCGACGGGGACAACATTCCTGATTTTGTTGCCATGCATAGCGCACCGGTGACATATGATGTTTGGAGAGGAATTACATCTGGAAATAATTACGTGAAAATTAAGCTTTCTGGTACCGCTTCGAATCGAGATGCTGCAGGTGCTTTGATAGAAGTTTATTCCGGCGATGACTATTCAATCAAAACAATAACCATGGGTGATAATTATATTTCCCAGAATTCGAATAATCTTATTTTTGGATTGGAAAGTGCACAGATAATTGACTCACTTGTTATTACATGGCCCTTAGGCTCGGAGGAACGATATTTCAATATTCCAGCGAACAACTTTTATGAAATTGTTGAAGGTCAAAACCAGATTGTTGATTTGAATTCGGTTTCTTATAACATAGTTGTTTGCCATTCGAATGAAGATTTCTTGGTTACACCTAATAGTATTTGGACTCAATGGGAATGGTCCGACGGTCAAATCAATACGAGTATGCCTTTATCTTCAGACACAACCGTCTACGCTCAGGCATGGAACAACTCCGGTCAGTCATTTGATTTGATTTTCAATGTATCCTTCAGCCCCAATGCACCAGATATAACTATTGAAAACTACCCTTGTGTAACTCAAGAATCATTGCTTAAGATTGAAGATAGTACGATTTGGAGTTCCTTTTTGAATGGGAGTTATTTGACAAGTGATTCAATAAATCTCTCAGAAGGAAACTATTTTCTTCATTTAACAAATGAATATGGCTGTTCAATCGATACATTTTTTACTGTTGAATTATTTGACCCATTCAATGTAGTTGTTTCAACAAATGAAGTATGTCCCAACTCTTTGACCACCTATTCAATTACATCTCAAAACCAAGATTTGAGTAGTTTTAGTTTATTCGGATTAGATAATTTTAGTGGTCTAATTGCACCGGGTATTTATCCCTTCACTCTGTTTAGTGGAGAGGGATGTCAACACCACGATACATTAATCGTTTCCGAACGTTTGAGCCCTCAAATTACTTTATTGAGCGACACCCTTTGTTCAGGAGATTTTGAAGTTGATGATTTTCATATTGATACATCAGACGATTACAATTGGACGTTTCAAAATCAGTTCGCCTCAGACGTACCTCATGTATTTACATTCGAGTTCACGGATGATATTGGATGTCTTTATGAATTTTCTCAATACGCATTTGTGGCAAATGAGCTCAATGCAATAGTTATTGAGGATACATTGGAGAATTATTCATTGCTGAGCGTAATTCCTTCAGGAGGATTACCCCCATACAATATTGTTTGGGAGAATGAATTTCAGGGTAGTTTTTTTGAAGCTTTTCCAAGTTCAACAGTTTCTTATTCTATTGAAGATTCCATTGGTTGTTATATCAATGGAGAATACACAGCTGCTGCCTCTCAATCGACAAACGAAAGTTATAGTCCCTTCAGTATCACATTCGATGGAACAAATTACCACTGCACAGCATGTGAAAATCGAAACTTTGAATTGTATTCACCGAAAGGTGAGCTTCTTGATGCAGGCCGATTTCACTCACCCTTCAAGTTTAAATCAGGAATGGTCTCAGGATTCTATCTTTTGAAGATTGAAAACTACACTTTCAAACTTATTGTATTATAAAAAAAGGGTCTCGTTTCGAGACCCTTAGTTTTGTTGAGAAAAAAGCTATTAGTTAGCTCCACCCATTGCAGCTTTCATTGCTTCTTCCTGACATGGCTTAACAAGAGCTTCCAATTCCTTCTCTTCAGCGCTTCCTTTTGGATACTTCTTTTGTAATTCATCCAATTTCGGTTCGAATTCTTTAGTAACAGCCTCGATTTTAGCTTGGTCCTTAGACTTTTGAGCTTCAACCATTTTGTTCATCATATCGCAGATAGTTTCTGCGTCAGACTTTACACCACCGCAAGAAGCCATGAACATTGCAAGAGCAACTGCTGGGATCATTAATTTTTTCATATGAAATATTTTTAGTTTGGACGAATATAAAAAGATTTACT
>JBEIFO010000132.1:0-5830 GCA_040382375.1 Crocinitomicaceae bacterium | reverse complement strand
CTTTGTCTACAATCCACACGGGAACGGGGTTGGTGGTGTGTGCTGTATTCGGAGAACCTTCTTCGTTCACGGCGCAATCGGCGTTCCCGTGATCGGCTATAACGATTAAGGAATATCCTAGTTCAATAGCCGTCTCTGCAACTTGCTTCAAGCAGGCATCGGTTGTTTCAATGGCTTTCACGATGGCTTCGTAAACACCGGTGTGTCCGACCATATCTGGATTAGCGAAATTCAAACAGAAAAAATCAGGTGTTTTTTCTTGAAGAAATTGAATGCAGGAAGAAGCAATTTCTTTCGCGCTCATTTCGGGTTGAAGGTCATAGGTTGCGACCTTGGGTGAAGGAACCATAAGTCTGCTTTCACCTTCAAAGGGCTCTTCTCTTCCGCCGTTAAAAAAGAATGTTACGTGCGGATATTTTTCAGTTTCTGCAATGCGTAATTGCGTTTTGTTTGCGGAAGACAATGTTTCTCCAAGGGTGTGCATGAGGTTGTCTTTTTCGAAAAGAATATGCACGTTCTGAAATGAATCGTCGTAACGTGTCATGGTCACATAATACAGCGGAAGTTTTTTCATTCCGAAATCTGGAAAATCTTGTTGGTGAAGGGCCATGGTAATTTCACGACAACGATCTGTTCTGAAGTTGAAGCAGATGACTACATCTCCTTCTTCAATGCCTTGGTAATTCCCTTCAATTTGAATGGGTTCAATAAATTCGTCTGTAATGCCATTCACGTAGGATTGCGCGACAGCCAAAGACGCTGAAGGACTTTTCTCGTGAGAACCAGTTACAAATAAGTCGTACGCTTTCTTTACACGCTCCCAACGTTTGTCGCGATCCATGGCGAAATATCTTCCAATGACACTTGCAATTTTTGCTTGCTTGCCCTCCAAATGGTTTTCTAAATCTTCAATAAATCCTTCGCCGCTTTTCGGGTCGCAGTCTCTTCCATCTGTAATCGCATGAATGAACACTTTCGAAAGTTCTTGTTCTTCGCAAATGTCGACGAGTGCTTTTAAATGGTTGATATGCGAATGCACTCCTCCGTCTGAAACGAGTCCTATGAAATGCACGTTTCTATTTTCTTTTTTTGCATGCTGAAGGGCCGCTAAGAGCACTTCGTTTTTGTGCAATTCATTGTTACGAATGCTCAAATGAATTTTCACTAAATCTTGATAGACCACTCGGCCTGCGCCAATGTTCATGTGCCCAACTTCGCTGTTCCCCATCTGTCCTTCAGGAAGTCCAACGAATTCTCCGTCTGTTCGAAGTGTAGCATGAGCCGCTGTATCATTTAATTGATGAGTGAACGGTGTTTGTGCACTGAGAATGGCGTTTGAATGATCATTCTTTCCAATTCCCCATCCGTCTAAAATAATAAGACCTACTTTTTTAGTCATTTTGAAAATGTAATTTGAAAGCGACTTCCACGTGGGTTGTTGTCGCTAATGTTTATCTCTGCTTTGTGTGCTTTGCAAATTTCTTTCACAATATAAAGTCCTAGTCCAGTGCCCTTTTGTGAACGTGTTTCTTCGTTACCCACTCTGTGGAATTTTTCAAAAACAGATTTTCGTTCTTCAATGGGAATACCCATTCCAAGGTCGGATATTTCCAATAGAATTATGTGTTCGCTGGCCTTTAATGTAACCGAGATTGGCTCGGAAACAGGGGAGTATTTATTTGCGTTTTCAAGCAAGTTGAAAAGTAAACTCACGAGCATGGTTTCTTCCCCCTCCAATGGAATATTCGACTGAATATTCGAGTTCACGGTGCGTTCAGGGAAGAGTTGCTGGAATCGCTTTATTTGATTTTCTGTGAGTATAGAAAAGTTCACGGAGCTCCAGTTTCCAATCGAACTGTTTTGTTCGAATTGCGTAGCGAGTAAGATGTTGTTCACCAATGCTTCAAGACGATTAGATTCTGTAATGATATCTGCGCACAAATCTTGTGATTGTTCTTCTGTTAGTTTGCGGTTTTTTAATGTTTGCGAATTCAAGCGAATAGCGGCAATGGGTGTCTTTAATTCATGCGTTACTGCGAGTAAGAAATTCTTTTCTTTCTGGGCGCGTTTCAAATCTTGCCAAACGTTTTTCTTAATCCACCAAATTCCCAAAAACAAGAGCAGAAGAAAAACTCCGCCTTCGCCGACAATCATAAATATTTTATTTCGAAGGGCATTGGCGGGAAGGGGGGCTCCTTCGGCTTTGAGGTGCTGTAAATAGGCAAATTGTAGATTGTACAACTGCCAGCCCCACCAAACCAATTGAAAAACGAGATAGGCAGCCATGAGGTACAGTACCCCAAGTAATCTGCGTTTATTTCGGATCGATTTCATACTGCAAAAGTACATCGCTATTCTGAAATCGGTTGGTAAACAAATGATGTTTGAAATTTATTATTTTATTAGTCAATCAATGGAAAAGTAGATGCAATTTTGCACTATGATGAAATTGCGCTTGGCGTTAATGCTTTTGTTTGTTTTTGTGCTTGCGCACAGGACAAATGCGCAACGTGTGGGTGTTGTTCTGAGTGGCGGTGGGGCTACAGCCATGGCACATATTGGTTTCCTTCGGGCATTGGAAGAGAATAATGTTCCGATCGATTATATCTGCGGGACAAGTATGGGTGCGGTAATAGCTTCTTTTTATGCGGCAGGTTATTCAACCAGACAAATGGATTCTTTGTGCAGAACTCCTGAATTCAAGATGTTGTCTGAAGGAGAGGATTTGCCCATTGATATGCAGTTTTATTATTTGAAGTCAGAGCCCACCGCTTCCATGGTCAGTTTGAAATATTCTGGTGGAGATAATATTTCGAATACCCTTCCAACTAATTTGATTAATCCAGCTTTGATGGATTGGGTTCACATGAAATTGTTGAGTGCGGCTAGTGAAGCAGCTCGACAAAATTTCGATAGTTTGTTCATTCCGTTTCGCTGCGTTGCGGCCGATGTGAAAGACAAGAAGGAAGTCATTTTCAAATCGGGTTCGTTGAATGAAGCTATTCGCGCTTCTTGTACTTATCCTTTTTATATTCCTCCAAGAAGAGTTGATGGGAAATTACTTTACGACGGGGGTATTTACAATAACTTCCCAATGGATGTGATGTACAGAGATTTTCATCCAGATGTAATACTGGGTTGCAATGTTTCTGGCGCACCTGCTGATCCGAAAGAAAATGATTTAATGTCGCAATTGGAGGCCATGATTGTCTCACAGAAGGACGTTTTTATTCCGTGTGAGGAGGTGTTTATTGTGCAGCCCAACAGCAACAATACTTCCACCTTTGAGTTTACGAATTCTATTGCGGCAATAGATTCCGGATACGTTTCAACGGTGCGATCAATGCCACAAATAAAAGAATTAATTGAGAGAGAAGTTTCTTCAAACGAATTAAGAAATAAACGAGACAAATTCAGGGTGAAATGTGCTCCGCTAGTGGTAGATGAGGTTCGTTTGGAGGGCTTGCCAAAAGGCCAGAGTCAATATGTTCGTGAACTCTTGGGAAGGAAGGAGCGAGCTATTCCCTTGAACGAGTTGCAAAAGACTTATTTCAGAGTTTTAGCTGATGGGACTATTAAATCGATTTATCCGAAGATGTACTATAAACCTGCCGACGGTAAGTACATTTTAGATCTAAGTGTTCAGCGAGAAAAAGATTTGATTGTCTCATTTGGTGGGAACTTTAGTTCGCGCTCGATCAACACCGGTTACGTGGGACTTCGTTATAATTTATTCGGAAGGGTGAATACTGTTCTTGAGGCCAATAGTTATTTTGGAAGGTATTACGGTTCCGTTCAAGCCAAAGCGCGATCGAAAATAATGTTGTTCAATCTTCCTGTTGCATTTGAAGTTTCATTCACCCAAAACAGATGGGATTATTACAAGAGTCTTACAACTTTTTTCGAAGATGTGAAGCCGTCGTATGTCTTATTAAATGAACAGTTTGGAGAAGCTTCGTGGATTCTTCCGGCGGGAAGAAAGGCGAAATTTAAAATAGATGCAATCTATACCCATCAATACGATAGCTATTATCAGACAAAGAATTTCTTGAGTATTGATACTGCAGACTTAACTAAGTTCAACGCGAAAATGGTTCGCTTCAATTATGTTCGAAGTACATTGAATCGAATTCAATACGCTTCTTCGGGCTCGCAAATTAAAGTTGTTGGCAAGGGTGTTAGTGGAAAGGAATATACCATTCCGGGAAGCACAAGTAACAATAGAGATACATTAACAAATGGTCATTCCTGGTTGCAGATGCGGGTGTATTATGAGAACTATGTCATTAATCAACCTCGCTTTTCGTTCGGATTGAAGGCAGAAGTCCTTTGGTCCGGGCAAAAGGATTTTCAGAATGCGACCACGACTTCAATTATGAGTCCTACGCCAAGTTTCTTCCCAGAATTCAAAACATTTTATTTACCTGTCTATAGAGGTACTTCATTTTTCACTCTGGGAATTTCACCTGTTCTTCACGTGACGAAGAATGTAGATGTTCGAGCCGATATCTATGCTTATCAGCCCTTCCAAGCAACAGCTGTTCCTTCATCTGATATTTATAGAACCTACACATTGGGAAGTGGAACGGTGGTTTATCATTCTCCAATTGGTCCAGTGAGTTTGTCTGCAAATTATTATGAGCAAAAGGAGAATCCGTGGAGCATACTTTTCAACCTAGGGTTTATCATATCGAACCCCTCACCAAGAGATTAATTCAAAGGGTTCTCCCTACTTTTGTATTTGATAGAATTTTATGAAGAAAATTAAATTTGCCGTTATTGGTGCTGGGCACATTGGTAAGCGTCATGCTGAAATGGTTCAGCGCAATGAGAATACTGAGCTTTCTGCTATGTGCGATGTTCGTTCGCGCGAGGAATGTGGTGTAGGCGAAGACATTCACTTTTATCATTCTCCGGAAGATATGTTAGCCAATGAAGACATTGACGTGGTATGTATTTGTACACCCAATGGCCTTCATGCGCAGCATGCTTTACTTGCGTTGAAAGCTGGTAAGCATGTAGTGGTTGAAAAGCCAATGGCATTGAATAAGGCAGATGGCGAGAAAGTTATTTTCGAGGCATTACGCGCAAACAAGCAGGTTTTTTGCGTTATGCAAAACAGATATAGTCCACCAAGCGTTTGGATGAAAGAGCTCGTTCAATCGGGCGTTTTGGGAAAGATTTATATGGTGAACATTGATCTTTTTTGGAACCGCGATGACCGCTATTACAAAAAGGGTGGCTGGAAAGGAACCAAGGATCTCGATGGAGGAACCTTGTTCACCCAGTTTTCGCACTTCATTGACATTATGTATTGGTTATTCGGCGATATTGATAATATACAAACGCGACTGCACGATTTCAACCATGGACATTCCACAGAGTTTGAAGATTCTGGAATTGTCATGTTTGATTTGGTTGAAGGAGGTATGGGTTCTATTAATTTCTCAACGGCCGTGAGCGGCGTGAACTACGAGAGTAGTCTAACGGTGGTTGCTGAAAAGGGAACGGTGAAAATTGGCGGACAGTACATGAACGAAGTGGCTTATTGCCAAATTGAAAATTACACCATGCCCTCTTTGGCTGAAGGAAATCCGGCGAATGACTACGGTCATTACAAAGGAAGCGCTGCGAATCACGTTTAGATTATTCAAAAAGTTGTAGAAGCAATTAGCGGCGTTTCGAACATTACAACCAACGCTTTGGAAGGGCTGAAAGTGGTTGAGATTATTGAGCGAATTTATTCTGCTGCGAAGACCAACAGTTAATTCATTTCATGAAATACAGAGTATCCGAGTCGTTCAACAAATTCATGCGCGCTGAATACATT
>JBEIFO010000131.1:0-5860 GCA_040382375.1 Crocinitomicaceae bacterium | reverse complement strand
TTTTCGAAAAGCAACTTCCCGACCATGTGAGCAAGGTCTACTGCTGCCTTTTCTTGGTTCACATACACCGCCAGTTCATTGCTGTAAGTGTCGTTTGACAAGGGTTTGTTTGACATAAAAATAATTTAAATGAGTTGATTTTTTGTTCTTGAAAATCATTTTTTCAAGACGCCGCAAAGATAGTTCAAGCGAATGAACTTGCAGCAAAAAAAACAGCCTCGTATTCATTTCACGAGGCTGTTTTCATTCAAAATAATTCTTGGTATTTATATACCGAAACCGTAATAAGCTCGAGTTCCGTTAGGGTAAACTCCTTCCAACAAAATTCCACCTGACTTGGATTTCAACAACGATTGAAGTTGCTCTGGCGAGGTAACAGGTTCACCATCGATCTTCGTCACAATAAACCCGGTTTTCACACCCGCACTTCTTAGCTTTCCAGTTGAAAGCACTCCCACTTTTGCACCGCCTTGAATGCGTAAGGCCTTGCATTCACTCTCTGAAGGAGCGCTGAATTCCGCACCCAGCGATGAAATGCTTTCGGCAGCCATTTCCTCAAAATTTTCGAGTTCGGCTTTACCTGATTTGTTCTTTAATTCAATTTCGAAATTCTTTTCTTTTCCGTTTCTCCAAACCACCAAGTTCACTTTGTTACCCGGTCTGAACTTGCTTATTTGCTCTTGAAGTTGCGGAACGGTAGAAACCGGATAGTCCGCAACTTTCAAAATAATATCTCCAGCCTCTAGCCCTGCCGATTCCGCCGCTCCTCCTGCTGTAACATTATTGATGTAAACACCCGAAACCAATGGCAATTGGGCTTCTTTTGCTTGCTCTTCTGTTACCGCTGAAATTTGAACGCCGAGAAATCCGCGTTGAACATTTCCGAACTCTATGATATCTTCTGCTACTTTTTTCGCTATTGAAGCAGGAATTGCAAATGAATATCCGGCGTATGAACCGGTTCGAGAAGCAATAGCCGTATTGATACCAATAAGTTCACCGTTGGTATTCACCAAGGCACCGCCGCTGTTTCCCGGATTCACTGCAGCATCTGTTTGAATAAATGACTCGACTGGTAAAACTTCACCTGACCTTCCTTCACCAATGATATTGATGTTTCTGCCCTTAGCACTTACAATACCAGCGGTAACGGTAGAGGTTAATTCAAAAGGATTTCCCACTGCGAGCACCCATTGACCAATATGAACGGCGTCACTATTTCCCCATGAAATGGCCGGAAGATTTGACTCATCTATTTTTAAAACGGCAATATCTGAACTCGGATCTTTTCCGACCAATGTTGCTTCATAATTTTTGTTGTTGTTTAAAGTGACTGTCACTTTTTCAGCACCGTCTATGACATGATTGTTTGTGATTATATATCCATCTGCTGAAATGATGACACCTGATCCAGATGCCATTTGTGTTTGAGGCTGTTGCTGATACCCGAAAAAACCGCCCCAAGGATCGTATTGGGTTGTTTTAGTTTCCGTCTTCACGTGAACCACTGAATTGACTGTTCTTTCAGCGGCAACTACAAAATCACCGCCTGCACCACTTAATCCTGAATAATTGGCAAACGCGCTTGGAACAGGAGAATTCCAAGATGAGAAACTTGGATTTGGCCTAACTACAAAATGGTATGCAGCCATGGCAATAAGACCGCCAGCGAAAGCTGAAGCAAAAATGACTAGACTCTTTTTCATACTTTTTAAATTTGAAATGCTAAAATAATTTGATTTTGAATCGAACAAAAACGACACCAAAATATTTTTATTGTCAGAATGAATTGATTGTAATTTTGCACCTATGAAAAAGTCTTTGGGTTTGGTTGGAATTGTTTTAGCGATTGTAACCCTTTTAGTGGGTTGCGAAAAGGACATAACTGTTGACCTTCCGCAGGCGGAAACTAAAATTGTTGTTCAAGGAAGCATTGAACCAGGGCAATCTCCCATTGTTATTCTGAGCTATTCGGCAGGTTACTTCGACCCGGCTGATTTAAACGCCCTTGCTAATTCCTACGTGCGTGATGCCCAAGTGAAAATGGTTCACGGAACTGACACCATTGCCTTGGAGATGTTTTGCACAGTAGATATGACGCTTGAGCAACTTCTTCTCACTTCTCAAACCCTTGGCCTTCCGCCTGAAGCAGTTTTGGGGCTAGGAGTTTGTGTCTACACATCTTTATCGCCGCAGGCAATTGGCGTGGCCGGAGAAACATATACTCTTATTGTTGACAAAGACGAGCATCACTTGCAAGCATCAACTAAAGTGAATTTTCCAATTCCACTGGATAGCCTTTGGTTCGCATCGCCCTCGGGTAACCCTCTCGATTCATTGGGATTTATTTACGGAAAAATGACCGACCCCGATTCTCTTGGTAATGCCTACCGTTGGTCTGCCAAACGAATTAGTCACTATCCGCAATGGATAACCAGAGATACTTATTTGCGCGGACAACAAAAGGATCTAACGTTCATAAGTCCAATGCCAAGTGTATACGACGATGAGTTTTTCAATGGATTAACCTTTGAATTCGCCTACTATAGAGGCGCTATTCCTTTCAGCGATAAGTTTGATGACCGCCGAGAAGAGAGAGGTTTTTTTAAGCGTGGTGACACGGTTATTGTTCGAGGTTCCAGCATTGACATGAACGTTTTCAAATTTTACAAATCGTACGAGGATCAATTGGCTAATCAAGGCTCTCCATTCGCCTCTCCAAGCAATGTGAAATCAAATGTTGAAGGCGGATTGGGTGTTTGGGCTGGTTACGGTGCCTACTACGATACGCTCGTTTGCCAATAATGTGATTTTCGTCACATTCCATAGTTTTCAATCCCTACTAACTTCGCGCCATGGAAACTGAATCAAAAACTGCCTTAGGAAAAGTCGTGAAAATGAAATGTCCACATTGTGGTAAAGGCCATTTGTTTGTGAACGAATCCATTCTCTCCTTCAGAAAACTCGGGCAAGTGAAATCTGAATGCACGGAATGCGGTACCAATTTCAATCCTGAACCTGGTTTTTATTTCGGTGCTGCCTATGTGAGTTGGGGACTCACCGTAACCATGTGGTTGGCTATTTTAATTGCTCTAAAAGCTTGTGATGCCCTAGGCATCTTGGAATTTGGATTTTTGACCCACCCAAAAACATTCTTAATAACCGGTGTTGCTTTTACCCTTGTTCTATTCCCTCTTTTATTCAAACTTTCTCGCTCAATCTGGGCGACATCGTTTATTAAATAATCTGACCATCGCTCATTACAATCTTGCGATCTGCTTGCGAGGCCAATTCTTCGTTATGTGTTACAATAACGAAGCTATGATGGAATTCATTTCTTAATTCGAAAAAGAGATTATGCAGGGCCACTGCGTTGGCCTTGTCAAGATTTCCTGAAGGTTCATCGGCGAAGACCACTTTCGGATTATTCATTAACGCTCTTGCCACAGCCACGCGCTGCTGCTCTCCTCCTGACATTTCGGAAGGCTTGTGCTCCGCTCTATGACTTAATCCTAATCTTTCCAACCAAAACGCGGCTTTCTTTTCAGCTTCTTTCTTTTCAACTCCTGCAATAAGCGCTGGAATACACACATTTTCATTAGCAGTAAATTCAGCCAATAAGTTGTGAAACTGAAAGACAAAACCGAGATGTAAATTGCGAAAACGAGCAAGTTCTCGCTGTTTCAATTGGAAGGGATTCACACCATCAATAGTCACGGTTCCTTTGTCTGGATTATCTAACGTGCCAAGGATTTGCAAAAGCGTTGTTTTGCCCGCTCCGCTAGCCCCTACGATGGAAACAATTTCACTTTTTTGAATGTCTAACGAAACGTTATTCAACACTTGAACCTTTCCGTATCCCTTATAAATTCCTGACGCATGAATCATAGTACAAAGATGAACAAAAACTTCGTCATTATTTAGTACATTCGCGTCGCAAATATTGAACTATGAACATTCACGAATATCAAGGAAAAAGTATCCTTTCACAATTTGGCGTAACCGTGCAACGCGGTTATGTTGCATCAACCCCGGAAGAAGCAACTGCGGTTGCAGAAAAATTGCAAGCTGAGACAGGAACCGGTTGGTTCGTTGTGAAGGCGCAGATTCACGCAGGTGGACGTGGGAAAGGAGAAGTAACCGAAACAGGATCACGCGGTGTTGTTTTGGCGAAAGGACTTGGTGAAGTTGCTGAAAAAGCAAAAGGTATTTTAGGCGGACACTTGGTAACTCTTCAAACCAAAGCTGAAGGCAAGTTGGTTCAATCCGTTCTTATTGCTGAAGACGTTTATTCTCCGGGTGCCTCTGAGCCTCGCGAGTTTTACATGAGTATCTTATTGGACCGCGCAGCGGGAAGAAACGTTATCGTTTACTCTCCAGATGGCGGAATGAATATTGAAGAAGTTGCTGAAAAGACGCCTGAGCGCATTTTCAAAGAACTCATTGATCCAATGACTGGCGTTACCGATTTTCAAGGAAGAAACATCGCATTCAACCTTGGTCTTTCGGGTGGTGCTTTCAAAGAAATGATTTCCTTCACAAAGAAATTATACAACGCTTATGTAGGTTGCGATGCCTCTATGTTCGAAATTAATCCTGTTCTAAAAACTTCTGACGACCGCATTCTTGCTGTTGATGCAAAAGTTACTCTTGATGGAAACGGATTGTTCCGTCACCCAGATTACGCTGCAATGCGCGACACTACAGAAGAAGATCCGATTGAAGTTGAAGCTGGCGAAGCTGGTTTGAACTACGTGAACTTAGATGGAAACGTGGGTTGTATGGTGAACGGAGCAGGATTGGCGATGGCGACCATGGATATTATTAAGTTAAGCGGCGGTGAACCTGCTAACTTCCTAGATGTTGGAGGTACAGCAGACGCGAAGCGCGTTGAAACTGCATTCAGAATGATTCTTCGCGACACAACTGTGAAAGCGATTTTAGTAAATATTTTTGGTGGAATTGTGCGTTGCGATCGTGTTGCACAAGGTGTTGTGGATGCATACAAGAACATTGGAGATATTCAAGTTCCAATCATTGTTCGTTTGCAAGGAACCAACGCTGTAGAAGCGAAAAAATTAATTGACGAATCTGGATTAGCTGTACACTCTGCCATTACGCTTCAAGAAGCTGCGGATCAGGTGAAAGCTGTTTTGAACGCCTAATTCAACATGTCGAACAAAGAAGAGAAAATAAACGCGTTCAACCCCAACAGTGCGGGTCTGGCGGAAAGTCAAATGTTTGGATTACCATTCACCATTGACGAAAGTGATATTGTTCTTCTTCCTGTCCCATGGGAAGTTACCGTAAGTTACGGCGGCGGCGCTTCTGAAGGTCCTGAGCATATTTTTGAATCGAGTCTTCAAGTCGATCTTCATCATCCTGAATTTCCTGAATTGTGGAAGAAAGGCATTGCCATGCTCGAGCAGAACGGTGCCCTTCATTCAAGAAGCAATTCGTTGAAAGAAAAAGCAGAAGAAATTATTTCTGCGTGGGAAGAAGGAGAGAAAATTGAAGACAACGATGAGCTTGTAGAGATTCTTCAAGAAATAAATGACGGCTGCGCTGACATGGTTCAGTATGTTGCTGAGCAAACTAAGAAATGGTTAGACGCTGGTAAAACTATTGGATTAATTGGTGGAGACCACAGCACTCCCTTGGGATATCTTCAGACATTGTCTGAGCGTTACGAGAACTTCGGAATCCTTCATGTAGACGCGCACATGGACTTGCGTGAGGCGTATGAAGGATTCACGTATTCACACGCGTCCATCATGTACAATGCGCTTCAAATTCCACAAATAACCAAATTGGTTCAAGTTGGAATTCGTGATTTCTGTAAAGAGGAAAACGATCGCGT
>JBEIFO010000130.1:0-5929 GCA_040382375.1 Crocinitomicaceae bacterium | reverse complement strand
TGCCAGAGAGCATACGATCAAAGCAAATATCAAAAGTTTGATTTCGAATTGGATAAAAATGGATTTATTCACAAAGCCCAAGTTTCAAGTCCTTACACCAATAAACTATTGGGGACAGAATATTATAAATACGATTCATTAGGAAATGTGACAATCGCACGAATGGAAGACACAAACGGCGCGGTAGAATCAAAGACCTTCAAATTTTACAATGAAAGCGACGAGCTAATTGAAGAAAAAAGAAAGAAGAACGATGAGGTGGTGTTTTGGGAGAAATATGAAAGATCAGCCGGAAAAATGAACATTCATGATTTATTAAATGGAGATATTTGGATCGGAGATCTAAATGAAAAGGGCGATGTTATTCGTTTAGTCAATAGTGAAAAAAGTCAGACACAAGAGTACACGTATGTCTATGATTCATGGGGCAACTGGACAAGTAGAATGAAATCGTTGAACGGCGTGGAAGTTCAGGAGGCGAGGAGAGCATTTAATTATGAGACTTATGCCGAGCGCACAGCGGGCCAAACACCTGTTCCGGTCAAAGTGGGTAAGCAAGTTTGGATGAGTGAAAATTTGAATGTCAAAAAATTCAACAACGGAGATTTAATGGAGCAAGCACAGAGCAATAGTGCGTGGATTAAGGCCTTGGAAGATGGCACTCCCGCCTGGTGCTACTGCGAAGATCTAAGCGATAACCTCACAAAGGATGTATTGTACAATTACTTCGCTATGACAGATCCGAGAGGCTTGGCTCCCAAAGGTTACCGCATTGCGACCTTCGATGATTGGAATATTCTCTTCAACAAATATGGCGGGAGTGAAGGCGCTTTTGAAAAGTTAAAGGATACTGAAAAGGATGTGCTAAACACAGCTGATATGCGCGGATATAGACGCGGAAATTGGATGCTTCCTGAATCGTATTGGTGGACGAAAGACGGGAAAAAGATAGGGTTAGCTGTCGATTATATTGGAAGAATGCTCATTAAAGACAATACAGAAGAAGAGGGCTATTACAACGACGGATTGTTTATCAGGTGTGTGAAGGAGTAGACATAAAATTGTTTAACAAACTCCAATCAATTTCTGATTACATTTAGGCATGAGATATTTAGCCCTTTTCCTCTTATTACCATTTGCTTCTTTCGGACAGCAAACACTTAACGAAACCATGATACACGATGGTATTACACGTAGCTATACCATTTATGTTCCTGCCAGTTATACGCCGGGCACACCAGCGCCTGTGGTATTGAACTTTCATGGATATACGAGCACTGCGTTTGAACAATTTTATTACGGTGATTTTCGTGCAATAGCTGACACAGCTGGTTTTCTGATCGTGGTTCCAATGGGAACACTTGATGCCACGGGCGTGACTTATTGGAATTCCGGTTGGGGTGGAACAGTGGACGACATTGGTTTCACCAGCGCATTAATAGATGAGGTAGCCGCAACTTACTCCGTAAATTTAGATCGTGTTTACAGCACAGGTATGTCGAACGGTGGATTCATGAGCTACACCCTTGCTTGTTCGCTGAGCAATCGCATTGCAGCCATTGCTTCTGTTACAGGGTCCATGAATGTAGGTCAAGATCAAACCTGCAATGCCGTGCATCCAACTCCAGTTATGGAAATTCACGGCAC
This sequence comes from Crocinitomicaceae bacterium, assembly GCA_040382375.1. Lineage (GTDB taxonomy): Bacteria > Bacteroidota > Bacteroidia > Flavobacteriales_D > Sanyastnellaceae > CAIZGX01. The sequence continues at coordinate 4,282 of JBEIFO010000130.1, read as the reverse complement.
CGCAGATTTGACGGTTCCGTATAATGGAGGAACTTTTATGGAAGCTATTCCAAACGTTTTATCGTATTGGGTAAACTTCAACAATTGCAATGCAACGCCAGTGATCACTGATGTGCCAAATACGAATCTAACAGACGGATGCACTGCCGTTCATTACTTCTACGATGGAGGAACCAATGGTGTCGATGTTGAACACTACAAAATCATCGATGGCGGACATACGTGGCCAGGTTCAATATTTACAGTCGGTGTAACAAACAACGACTTCAATGCTTCGAAAAAAATATGGCAGTTCTTCATGCAATACGACATTAACGGAAGAATTCAAGCAAACTCAGTTTCAGATTTGAATGCCGATGAGATTTCAATTTACCCAAATCCAACAACCGATAAAATAGCCATTCAAGGATTTTCACAAAAGCTAACGGCTGCAAACTGCAGTCTGTTTTCTGTGGAAGGCAAACAGTTCAACATTGATGTTCTTGAGAACAACAACCTTGATACAAGTAATCTGGAAAGCGGAGTTTATTTTGTGCGTATCACAACCCAAGCGGGCGCTGCTACTGTTCAGTTTGTAAAAGTGTAATTCCTTCTTTTTAGGTTAGTTCAACTATTGGTATGAATTTCATTCTCACGCTTAAAGAAAAAAATGAAACGTTGTATGCCTTCGGTTTAATCTGTTTGATTGCATCCTTCGTTTTTCTAGCTCTCACTAAATTCTCGAACACGCAAGTCTACAATGTGAGTGCGTGGTATAAGCCATTCAAATTTGCATTCTCAACATTTCTCTTTGCCTGGGCAATGGTATGGTATTGTTCGTATCTGTCCGATTTCAACATAACACGTTTCAATTGGGCCATCATTTTATTGCTCGGATTTGAAATCATCTACATCGCTATTCAAGCGGGAAGGGGGCAACTTTCTCACTACAACCAAACCTCTGCGTTCTATAGTTTTTTATACGGAGGTATGGCATTGGCTGCATCGCTTGTAACCATCTACACGGCTTATGTTGGTATTCTCTTTTTCACGAACGATTTTCCTGAATTGCCCAACTATTATTTGTGGGCGATACGTTTAGGAATTTTCATTTTCGTGATTTTTTCATTTGAAGGATTCGCTATGGGATCTCGCTTAACCCACACCATAGGCGGACCAGACGGTGAATCCGGTATTCCACTTTTGAATTGGAGCACCAAATATGGAGATCCACGCATTGCTCATTTTATTGGCATGCATGCACTTCAGGTCATTCCAATTGTTTCTTTTTATTTATTGAAAAACACCAAAGCAACGGTTATTCTGGGTTTGCTTTATTTCGCTTTGGCGGTGTTTACCTTGGTTCAGGCGCTGCAAGGCCGCTCGCTATTCAAACCGTAATTGGTGATCGAACTTTATCTGCTAAACGTTTCTATTCAGAACACTAATCAATAATTTTCGGACAGTCTCCATTTCTTCGGCTTTGCTCGATGCCACAAATAGAGTTAGACTTGCAAGTGCCTCGTTACTTATAATTGTTTGTCCAGCCGAGTTATATAGCAAACTGTTTCTTTCCAGAAACAAAAGAAAGCATGCAGCCGCTATACGTTTATTCCCATCTACAAAGGCGTGATTTTTCACAACGAGATATAACAACATAGCAGCTTTTTCTTCCAGTGTTGGATAAACATCTTGTTCGCCAAATCCTTGCTTAATCGTATTTACAGCACTGTCGAAACCGCCATCTTTTTCCTTCCCAAAAACATCTGAATTGAATTCTGCACGCATGAGTTCAACCAACTCCATGTATTCGGCCTGTCCTGGATAGTTTGCAGTTTTTGAATGAATTCCTTTGGTATCTAATGCTTCGTGATCGTAATCATCAAGGAGTTGTAGGCCAATGCTAAACTGATTCAACCATCCGAAGTCCTCTGCGATAGCTTTTTCTTCAATAGCTCGACTCAGAATGCGAATGCCGTCGTGAAGCACCTGTATTTCCTTGTTTTTTTGCTCCAATCTTTTCTCATTAATTGCAACGCCTTCAATTAAATAATCTTTCAATCGTTTGGTTGCCCACTGGCGGAATTGGGTTCCGCGAATTGATTTTACCCTATAGCCAACAGATATGATTACATCCAAACTATACAACCAAATAGGTTTGTCGGAATTAGCAATATGCATTTTTTGCATATTACTTTCTTTATCGAGCTCACCCTCCTTGAAGACATTTGCTAAATGCCTCGAAATAACTGATTGATCTCTTTCGAAAAGATGGGTTAATTGTTCTTGACTTAACCATACTGTCTCATTAGAAAGTTGGACATTTAATATAATGCCCTCATTGTTTTGGTAGATTTCTATCTTATTCTCCATAATATTGATTCCTTTGACGTGATTTTCTGGTTGTGCGAATAGCTTGACTAAGCCTTTCAAAAATACCAATCTAAATACACAATTCCGAATTTAGATTTCAACAGAATTGGTATTGATTATCAGTGTTTAAGATCCGTCTAGCGGAAGTGTGATTGCTCTTAAATGGGCATTAATCATTTTGAAAAGGTGTGATCGAACTTTTGCTTTCAATACTTGTTCATTTATAAAGATTGAACAGCTGTGCATGCGATAAATGTAGTCTGGTTAAAACGCGATTTGAGGTTCGTAGATCACGAGCCGCTCTTTCATGCGCAAGGTGCCGAATTGCCATTTGTTCTGCTTTACATTTTCGAGCCTTCCGTGATGAGTCATCATGATTCAGATGTGCGTCATTGGCGATTCGTTCACGAGTCGTTGCAGGATCTGAATAAGCAGTTGGCACCATTCAATAAACACATTGAAATCTTTCACGATGAAGCCATGCTTGTGTTCGAGGAACTTGCTTTTAACTTCAACATACAAACTGTTTTTTCTTCACAAGAATCGGGAAACCTATTGACGTACGATCGCGACATTCATATCTCGGAGTTCTTTCATTCCAAGAATATTCAATGGAACGAATTTCAAACCAACGGCGTTGTTCGAAGATTGAAATCTCGTCCGCAATGGCCGAAGATGTGGGAAGATACCATGCGAACACCTTCCTTCAATGTTCAGTTAGATTCACTTCAAGTCTTTAATTTCAATCAGGAAATAAAATTCCATTCAAATCGAAATTCTCTTCCAACAGAAATAACAGAACGCAATCCAAATTTTCAACCCGGAGGTGAATCGTTGGCATGGAGATATTTGAAGAATTTCATTGCTGAGCGAAGTGTGAATTACAGCAAACACATCAGCAGCCCTTCGCTCAGTCGGAAAGGCTGCAGCCGTCTTTCGCCATACTTGGCGTATGGAAACATAAGCATGCGAGCGGTTTATCAGTATACCGTTCAACATTATCAGACTTCAACGAACAAGCGTGCGCTTTCCAATTTCATTTCGCGCTTGCATTGGCATTGCCACTTCATTCAAAAATTTGAAACGGAATGCCGGTATGAAATAGAGAACATCAATCGAGCTTACAACGTCTTGGTTAAGCCGAAGAATGAAGTGTACATTAAGGCTTGGCAGGATGGAATGACGGGCGTTCCGCTGGTAGATGCGTGTATGCGTTGTTTGAAGGAAACGGGCTACATCAACTTCCGTATGCGAGCCATGGTGGTTTCTTTTTTCGTTTTCAATTTGTGGCAAGATTGGCGTGAGCTTCATTTTTTAGCGCGCATGTTCCTCGATTACGAACCAGGTATTCACTATCCGCAAATTCAAATGCAAAGTGGAACCACAGGCATAAACACCATTCGCATTTACAATCCGATCATGAACTCAGAGAAGCACGATGCCAACGGCGACTTCATTAAACAATGGATTCCTGAATTACGTGACATTCCAGAAGCCTTTATTCACGAACCTCACCAGCTTTCAATCATTGAACAAGAAATGTATGATTGTGTCATTGGAAAGGACTATCCTGCCCCTATTGTCGATGTGGAAGAGACTCGGAAACACGCAAGTGAAATCGTATGGGGTTTCAGAAAGAAAGACGAAGTGAAGGTGGAAGGAAAGCGTATTTTGAAGGCGCATGTGAGTCGAAGGAAGTAAAAAAAGTGACGCAATAATTAGGGCCTTATTAAAGTTATTTTATCATAATACTTTTTATTATGAAATACATTTCTCTCTTTTTGAGCTTGTTTATTTTCAATTCTATTTATTCAATTGATTCTTATCAAGCAAATGAAATATTAAACGTACTTACAATCTCAGGAGTCAGACTCTGGGATGAACCCGAGGGAAATGTTTTGCAGAAGGTTCCGTATGGCGCTAGAGTCGT
>JBEIFO010000129.1:0-6107 GCA_040382375.1 Crocinitomicaceae bacterium | reverse complement strand
CCAAGCCATTTTTGAAGGTATGAAGGCCTTCCGTAATACCGATAATGAAGTCTTTATTTTCCGTCCAGAAGAAAACGCCAAGCGCATGAATCACAGCGCCGAGCGACTGTGCATGCCAACCCTGCCTGAAGATGTTTTTGTTCACTGCGTTGAACAACTTATTTCACTGGACCGCAACTGGGTTCCTACCCTAGACGGAGAAGCGTTATACATTCGCCCGCACATGTTCGCCATTGACGAATACGTAGGAGTGAAGCCAAGCGACAGCTACATGTTCGTTGTTTTTACCAGTCCGGTTGGAAGTTATTACACTTCTGAATTGAAGGTGAAGATTGAACACCACTATTCGCGCGCTTCGCACGGCGGAACCGGTTCTGCGAAAGCCGCTGGAAACTATGCCGCCGCTTTACTTCCAACTAAAAAAGCGCAAGAAGAAGGATACAATCAGTTGTTATGGACCGACGCTGAAAGTCATGAGTATTTGGAAGAGAGTGGAACTATGAATGTGATGTTCCGCAAGGGAAACACCATTATGACTCCGCAACTTTCAGATTCTATATTAAGTGGAATTACACGCGACTCTATTCTTCAAGTTGCTCGCGACTGGGGATATGAAGTAGTTGAAAAGCGAATTGCTGTTACTGAGCTCATTGAAGGACTTCGCAGCGGAGAAATTAACGAGGCTTTTGGGGCAGGAACTGCGGCTACCATTGCTCCTATTCGAACCATTTGCCTAGACGGTGAAGATTTCAATTTAAGTGAATATTCAACTTGGGAGTTTGCTCCTAAAGTTGCTTTGTATTTAGATCGCGTGAAACGCGGAAGAGAGAACGACACGCACAACTGGAATCACGTGGTGTAATTACTCCGAGTATAAGTACCAATTATTACGACTTTCAAAAGGACGGTAGAGGTAATACACTCTACCGTTTTTTATTTGTGGATTTCGAATGTGCTGCCAATAGAGATTCTTTTTCAATTCAAGAGTTCCGTCTTCCTTCAATAAATTCAACATAGATTCTCCTGTTCGAAGTTGGGTAAAGCAGATCATTTCCTTCTTTTCAGAATCGAATTGAACAGACAAAATCTTCTCTTTGGATGAAATCGAAGACAAATTCCTACTCCCTTCCATTCTCAACCTATTAATCATTGCCCCCTCCGAATTCACCGTCACCACAGTCTTTTGTGAAATATTGAAAATAGACCAGTGATCTTCCAACTGAATAATCTTCGCAATGGGATCTTGGTAATACAGACTCTCTTTGAATTGCGTCATTTGTCCCGCTACTATCTCCTTCGGAACGCCGTAATCCAATTCATATTGATAAGCAATACGCTTCGCTCTTCCGTTCATGTATTTGTACTCAGACTTGAACAACTCCATGGTTAAGGAATCGGCCACATGTTCCAATTCAATAGGATTTTCATTGTCTTCCTTCAGCATATAATAACTGAATTCCGGGTATTCTTCGGTGAAAGTGTGAAAGACAATGTTCGAATTTAGGAATCCGCAAATGGGCTCATACTCTTGTCGAAACGATTCATAGCTCAACTTATCTAGGTGCAAGAATGGTTCGGATTGAAGTTGGAAAACAGAATTCTCAGTAAGAACGAAACAAAGTCCTGTTGGAGTGAGATGAAAACGTTCAGCAGGTTCGTTTATGTGGAAAGAAGCCACAATTTTTCCAAAGGAATCTATCTGTGCAATCCACGCATCTTCCCATAAGTCGCGTTTTTCGCTTGCAGGCTTAAACAATTTTTCATGCTCATAGAGCAACATGGTTAGCATCCCATTCCACCAAACAAAATCGCCCACGGAATATTTCACACTTCCGAAAACGCTGTCGGGCGCATCTGTAATACTTATGACAGGCATCTGATAAATCTGCTCGGTCAATTCAATGAGTCTTCCAATTTTTGTAGTGGTGTAATCGTAGTATCCAATGGATTGAACGACGTATCCGTTGTTCGAACTTGGAATAGCGAATTCGCCCAGTTCATCGGTAACAGCGAATTGCTTTCCGTTGCTCCACTTCACCACTGCTCCGCTAATGGGTTTCTTGGTGTTGAAAGAAATGACCTTTCCTCGTTGTTGCGCATGGCTCACAAACGAAAGAAAGAACAGCACCAACGTTATTGAAATCCGCATCTTCATGAATGTTAATTTAAGTTGAAACGAGCTTCGCTCTCTTCCAATTAAATTTAAAAATTTCGTTTCTACTTCACGAAATAATGCAAAGTCTCGTCAACGGTGTTTTGAGTTACCGCGTGGTAGTTGCCTCTGCAATGCGCGTAAATGCTCAATGCTGTGACATGATACCCGTTGTTCTCCATGGCTTCGTACAACGGAGCGACGAATTTTCTTCTTCCCACTTTTTCTAAGAAGGTCGCTAGGTCTGCGAATACTGCTTCATTCTTCGCTTGTATCGATAACATGAGCCATGCAAAGAGCACCTCTGAATTTCCAATTTTCGAAATGTGAAAACTCTCATCCAAAGACTGAATTTTAGTAAGCGACAGGTTATAATTCACATTCGATAAAAAACGATAACGCTCTTGGTAACTCCAGTTGTTCCAAGGAAGATCGCTGTTCTTTATTTCATCTCCTTCCCACTTCAAGCGAAGTTCATCTACTTTCTCTAACTCTGCCGATTGAACAACGGCTGTATTCGCCGGCAATCCAGCTGAATAAATCCACTCGTCAATTCCAATAGCATCTGCCTGCTCCTTGGTTAAAAGTTCAGTCGTTAAAATATCTATGAACCCTTCGGTGGTCATGACTCCGAAAGCATGCGACTGGAAGTAGTTCTTCAAGAACGCATCGAATTTCTCTCTTCCAATTTTCTCTTCAATGGTTCGAAGGAAGAAGTAGCCTTTGTTGTAGGCAATATCGTTCATGCCGTCGTCTGGATTTCTATTTTCCAAAGCCAATTTCAAATGTGTGTCTTCTGCTGGAAGTTCAGCTAAGGTTGCGTTCAAATCTTGACGCGCAAGCGTGGCTAGCATTTCTGCTTTAGCTTTTCCGTAAAGCGATTCCATGATTCGTTGCTCGAAATAAACCGTGAAACCTTCATTCAACCAGAAGTCGTTCCAGGTGGCGTTGGTCACCAAGTTCCCGCTCCAGCTGTGGGCTAGCTCGTGTGCAATAAGCGAAACCAACGATTTATCTCCAGCTAAAATGGTTGGCGTAGCAAACGTTAATCTTGGATTTTCCATTCCACCGAAAGGAAATGCTCCGGGAAGAACCAATACATCGTATCGCTCCCATGCATAAGGTCCATATAAATCTTCAGCCGCTTTTACCATTCCGGGCATGTCTGAAAATTCGTTGTGCGCCAATTCCAACATATCGGTAGTGGCGTATACTCCGGTGTTTTCACTCAACGATTTAAATGCCACGTCTCCAACAGCCAAGGCCAATAGATATGAAGGAATTCGTTGTTTCATTTCGAAGTGATACTTTCCGTCTGGTGATTTCACTTGCGGATTTTCAGCAGACATTAATGCCATTAATTCTTTCGGCACTGTAACATCGGCCGAATAGGTGAAACGCACCGAAGGGCTGTCCTGACAAGGAATCCACGTTCTTGCGAGAATAGCCTGAGACTGCGAAAAAAGGAAAGGCAATTCGTTTTCCTTTTCCACCCACAATAACGCTTCAGCATTCGGAGAGGTGGTGTATTGAATGCTTACTTGATTGTCGGTGTCTTTAATTTCAACATGCAGCGCTTGACCTAAAAAAGGCTTCACTTCATTCATTGAAAAAAATGCTTTTCTTCCATTTACCTTCACCCATTCAATATTCAAATCTTTCGTGTCGAAGGAAATTTGCTTCGCTCCTTTTTCAGCAACAAAATCGAATGTCGCGTTGGCTGAAATGATATGTGTTTCCACATTCACATTTGCGGTCCAATGAAGATGAGAAACACGTGCATCAGACGTTGAAGCTGAATGGGGATCAAACAATTTAGAGGTTGTCATAGGGTTTATGGAATGAGGGATAGCGGAAGTATCTTCCGAAATTTTACACGAAGTAAGGGCCGCACAAATTGCGAAAAGGGAAATTAACTTCCGCATGAAATTATACTTTTAAAATTCTTCCGAAAACGCCTAAAGGAAGGAGCACGCCGCTTTCGGCATTCAAATAAAGTTCTCCGATAGTCAAGTTATTTCCAGCAAATGGACGAAGTAGATTTTCAACAATAAGTGGAGAAAGTCCGAGGCTGTATGCGTTCAACACTAAGAAATGTTCTTTCGGGTCGAGCAATTGCAACACGCCGTCGAGCAATTCTGAAATATGCTCTTCCAACTTCCACTTCTCCCCTTTCGGTCCGTGTCCGAATGCCGGAGGATCCAGGATAATCCCGTTGTATTTGTTTCCTCTTCTCACCTCGCGTTGAACGAACTTCAACGCATCTTCCACCATCCACCGAATATCTTTTGTGCCTGTGAGTTGTGCGTTTTCATTCGCCCATGTCACTACTTGCTTTATGCTGTCGACGTGCGTAACATCTGCTCCGTGCGTTGCGCAGGCCACTGTAGCTCCACCGGTGTATGCGAAAAGATTTAGGACTTTCGGCTTTTCAATTTGCATCTTTTCCATAGCTGTAATGGAAAAGTCCCAATTGGCAGCCTGTTCCGGAAATATTCCAACATGCTTAAAGGAAGTCATTCCCAAACGCATATTCAGATTCTTTCCGTTGATTAATTCGTATTGAATTTTCCACTGATCTGGCATCTTCTTCATCTTGGTCCACTCGCCAATGTTGCTTCCCTTCTGCACAAAACGAACGTGCGCGCGCTTCTTCCACTCCTCATCTGACAGGCGTTTCGGCCATATTGCCTGTGGTTCTGGGCGTATGGTAATGAATTCGCCGAAGCGCTCTAATTTTTCAAAATCGCCACAATCTATAAGGGCATAATCCTTCCATCTTGAAGGGGTATCGAGTTGAACCATTAATGTCATGAAACAAAGGTACGCTTCTTCGCTTTATCTTCGCAGAGATATGCGCATAGCTCTAGTTGGAAATGGAAATTTAGCGTGGCACTTGAACGCTGCTCTTCGTGAGATTAATTCGCGTATTGATTTGCATGTGGTTCGCGAACTTCCGGTCTCAAGTCCATGGAAAACGACCACACAACTTTCAGACATAAATGACAGCTATCACTTGGTTTTGTTGGCAGTTCCAGACTCTCAGATAGCTGAGGTGGCCGCACAACTTCCAGAAAAAATTATTGTGGTTCATTTCTCTGGAGGCACTTCCTTGCTTTCCTTGCCTCAAAAAAATAGAGCCGTTTGTTGGCCTTGTCAGACCTTGAAGAAAGGAACGTCTATGAAATACAACAACATTCCTTTGTTGTATGAATTTTCGAATACTGAAACGGAGACCATTGTGAAGGCGTTTCTTGAACCTGCCATTGGCAAATGGATTTCCGCCAACGGAGAGCAACGTCAACTTGCTCATGTATCTGCTGTCTTTTCAAACAACTTTACCAATTACCTTCAATACATTTCACAATCGTTGTTGAAGGAAGCGCAGCTTCCAACCGATTTATTTTACACCATGTTGAAGGCGCATGTTGAATTATTGGAAACGAAATCACCGGAGACCATTCAAACAGGACCGGCACAACGTGGTGACCAAGGAACAATTGAAGCACAAAAACAATTATTGAATAATCATGTTGAATGGAAGGAGATCTACACTCTTCTTTCTAAAAACATACTTGACAAATACCAATGAATTATAAAGAAAAATTAGCGAAAACGAAGATCTTTATTTTCGACGTAGACGGAGTCTTCACCGACAATATTGTCTGGTTGTTCCCAGATGGAGAGCAGATGCGCACCGCGAATGTTCGCGACGGATATGCCGTTCAGCTAGCGGTGAAGAACGGATTTAGAATAGCAGTGATAAGCGGAGGAAGATCTGAAGCGGTTCGCAATCGTTTCGAAAAATTAGGTGTTCACGAAGTTCACTTGGGTTCTTCAAATAAGCGAGAGGTTTACTTAGATTTAAAATCGAAGTGGCATTTTCACGACGACGATGTGTGTTATATGGGCGATGACATTCCGGACATACCCCTCTTGAAAATCGTTGGCTTGG
>JBEIFO010000128.1:0-6172 GCA_040382375.1 Crocinitomicaceae bacterium | reverse complement strand
TGAGCGTCTTGAAGAATGAATTTCAAAGCGTATGATTTCTTTCCTTCCGGAAGATTCTTGCCTTCGTAAACGTCGAACAGATTCACTTCCTTCAATAGTTTCTTTTCGCTCTTCAGAGCAGATACACGAAGGCTTTCGAACGTTGTTTCTTTGTTCAACAACAACGATAAATCTCTGCGCACCCATGGGAATTTATTCAACGGTTGGAAGGCATTGCGCTGCTGCGCCTTCAACTTTTCTAACGCATCGAAATCGAATTCAGCAAAAAATACTTCCTGCTCCACATCGGTCATTTCCTGAATAGCACCGTTCACTCTTCCCAACTTCGCCAACGATTTTTTCTGAGAAGAAAGCTCCATTCCGTAAGCGAAAATGGGAGAGTCTTGAATCGAAATCACATCGACTTGCTGAATACCCAACGCATTCAAAATATTTTCTACCGCTGCTCGCAACTGCGCCAATGACGAAGCATTGCCGCTGTTCTTCCAAGACTCAGCGCTTTCCTTTCCACACAACCACAACGCCAATTTGCGCTTCTCTTTGTATCCGTTTTCCGTCTTGCGGTACTCCTTTCCAATTTCAAACAATCGAAGATCAGTAGCACGATGCTTTTCATTCAACGAAATGCTTTCCATTCCGCCAAACAACAACGTGCTGCGCATGTGCGACAAATCTTTGCTCAACGGATTCAACAACGAAACGCTGTTCACACCCAAGGCCGCATCGAACGCTTCCGCGTACTTGCTTTTTGTAAGCGACATGTTCATGATTTCGGTGTAGCCCTCTGCCACCAACAAGTCGGCAAGACGGAAATGCAGGCTCTCCGTTTTTCCCTTGGTATTCAAGGAAAGCGTCATGCGCGATGGAAGCTCTACTTTGTCGTATCCGTAGATGCGAAGCACTTCTTCCGCAACGTCTGCCGGACGCGTAACTTCAACGCGATTGTACGGCACAAGCACCTTCCAGCCATCTTCGGTTGAAGTCACTTCGAACTGCAAATCGTTCAATATGGAAACAACCGTTTCGCTTGGAATATCTATTCCCAACAACGATTTCAAATAATTTTTCTGAACTGAAATTTCTGTTTTTGGAAGTGCAACCGGATAAACATCTTGCGCTTCAATCAACTCTGCATTCGGATTTTCAGCTTGAACTAATTCCCAAGCGCGCGCCAACGCATTTGGAATTCCGTCTACAGCAACGCCTCTTTCAAAGCGGAACGAAGAATCGGAATGAATTTGATTGCGCTTCGCGCTCTTGCGCACGCGAACCGCATTGAAGCAAGCACTTTCAAAAACAACGAACGAATCTTCACCACTTACGCCCGCATTTTTTCCACCCATAACACCACCCATGCAAAGCACTTCGTTTTGGTTGGAAATAACCACGTCTTCGCTTGTGAGTTTGCGCGAAACCCCATCAAGTGTTTCTAACGCTTCATCTGTATTTGCATTTCGAACCGTGATGGTCTGATTCGGAAAATCATTCGCCTTGAACACGTGCAACGGTTGACCCAATTCATGCTGAACATAGTTCGTAACATCTACACACAAGTTCACGCTCTTCACGCCAATAACCGCAAGGGTTTCCTTAATGAAGGTTGGCGTCTCTTGGTTTTCAATTCCTTTGATTACCGCGAACGCATAGCGCGAACACTCGGTGTTTTCGTGAAGATCTAATTTCCAATTTTTTTGTTGGAAGGAAATCGGCTTCGCCTCTGTTGAGGTAAGCGTAACTTTTTCTGCGTTCTCGAGATTCCATGCTGCCGCGAAATCGCGCGCCACACCGGCGTGTGAAAGGGCATCTGTTCTATTCGGAGTAATGCCAATTTCAAGGCACGCATCGCTTTCAATATTCAATGCAACAGCTGCTGGAGTTCCCACTTCTGTTTCTTCTGGAAGAATAAGAATACCGTCGTGTGAAGCGCCCAGGCCTAGTTCGTCTTCGGCGCAGATCATACCAATTGATTCTGCCCCGCGAATTTTACTTTTCTTAATGGTGAAGGCCTCGCCTGATGAAGGATACAACGTGGTTCCAACAGTAGCCACTAAAACTTTTTGTCCGGCTGCTACATTGGGTGCACCGCAAACAATTTGTACGGGTTCACCTTCACCTAGATTCACTTTCGTGATAGACAAACGATCTGCATCGGGATGCTTCGCGCATTCGAGCACATGTCCGACCACCACGCCTTTCAATCCGCCTGGAATTTTCTCAACGCTTTCTACACCTTCAACTTCTAGTCCAGTTCTGGTAAGGGTTGCAGCAACTAGGTCGTGAGACGGAAGTGGTTGCACCAATTGAGAAAGCAGTTTATAAGAGATTTTCATATTCGCGAATTAGACTGCAAAAATAAAGACAAACGCGGGGGCATGGGCTTAGAATTTTCTTACTTTTGCCTCTCTTCAAAAACGGGATGTAGCTCAGTTGGTAGAGTACACGTCTGGGGGGCGTGTGGTCGCAGGTTCAAGTCCTGTCATCCCGACTAAAACCTCCTTATAACCCTTGAAAATCAAGGGTTATGTTTTTTTTCAGAAACGATTTTTATTGAACAAGAAGATCTAAACGATCTTCAAGATGAATAAGACCACATTCACCTGTAACATTCACATCATAAATGACAATACGATCCCCAACCTGCAATTTCGAGGTTGCTAGCATCGCTTCATGACTCAAAGTGCCTTGACAAACGAATTCCTCCGTTTTACCTTCATGGATGATTTGAACTTTAAAATCAGCGGTATTGTAATTGAGTCCTGAGTAAACGAAATCCTCAGCTTGAAAAGCGTATACTCCCCCAGACATCCTTGCATCAACCAATGAAATCTGAGCATCTCTTGCTGTTGCTCTGCCAAATCTTACCAACGGGTTAGGCACTGTAAGTGAAGTAAAATACCTACTCATTGAAACCTTTTTTCCGACTAAGATGACTTCAACTATTTTTGCATCGCAATCTGGTATTAGACGAAAATTACCTTCTTTTTGAACGTTACGCCAAAATTTTTCTGATACTGCCTTGTCGCTCAAAATGCTATCCTTAACATCAATTCTACCACCAATTACTTTAATTTCGTTTATTTCGAAAGAGCAATAAAATTCAATTGGATTTTGAAGGCCTTTGAATACAAAATTGTTTTTTGTATTTGACATAACTGCAAAATATTCCTGAGCTTGAATAATGCTTGAGAGTCCTATGATTACAGTTGTAATAACAATTGAAAGAAACGATTTCATATAAAGTATTTATTTGATTAAATCTATTTGATGTTAGCTAAGATACTAAAAACTTAGACCTTCACTCTACATCCAATTTATTAATGCGCATATTTTCTAATAATACATTAGGCTATTGATTAAATTTGATAGATAAATACATTACTATGAAAACACCAAGCATTCAAAACATCTTCAAGATGATGATTGGAACATCTGCATTGATAGCTTCCACCGCATTTTTCATCAACACCATTTCACCCGTTCAAGCCAGTGAAGTAAATAACACCCCTATTAACTCCATGTCTTCAAATATTGACTTAATTGAAGATAATGTCTATTTTGTTGATGCGGGTTATATGTATGTGTGTAATAAAGGATACATTTCATATTTCTGTAAATTCAAAGAAGGAAATGAGTACATTAAGTGGGTAGGAAATAAATTCAGTGTTCATGGTACTGTCGTTGGAGGAAAATTCAAACTTCCGTAAATCAAATACTAACCCACCCCCATTTGTTGAGGGTGGGTTTTTTGTTTCAAAAATCAATGACCGGAATGCTCCAGCGACACTTAACCAAGTCCGAACCCAAATATTAAAAAATATGAAATACATTTAATTTCAGTCTGATTTTAATTGTCTTTTGTTGTTTTTTCTTAGATTAGTGAAAATTTAAATTAATCCTTATGGAGAAAATCTTAACCATTCTCACTCTTATTTTGTTACTCTCACAAGTAAATGCTCAGATTGGAAGTGTATCAACATCTGGAAGCGGAAGCAGATCAGAGGTTTCTATATATAACAATAGCGGCTCTAGAATCTCTGATTTCAGCCTCTGTCAAAATTGTGAGTTAGCGGGGCACAATTCAAAATTCGTTTATGTTATTGAATGGAACAAATCTAATTCTGAAGTGTTGATTTATGATAGTTCTGGTCAACAAACCAGGAACTCAATTCCACTTGGCTCCGAAGGAATGTATGTAAAAAGTATTTCTAATTCTGAAGTTATAATAGGTCGAGGGAATTCGATTTTTCGCTATGATATTTATGGAAGAAGGCTATGATATTTATGGAAGACTTAAATAAATTATCTATGATCTGATTATATTGCTTGATCAAAGACATTAAAATTAAATTAAAACCCCTAAAACAATGAAACATATTATTTGCATCTTTTTTTCTTTCATACTTCTGATTGGTTGCAAAAACAGCAATTCACCAAACGAGACCCAGGCGCAAAATGAAAAAACTAAAATCGAAGAACAACGAATAGCAAACGAAAAAGTCGAAGCTGAAAGAATTCAAAAGGAAAAAGCTGAGGCTGAAAGAATTCAGCTAGAAAAGTTAGAACAAGAGCGAATTGAAAAAGAAAAAGCTGAAAAAGCTAAACGACAAAAGAGTTCAGCACAATTAAGTTGTAACCATTGTGGAAATACTTTTTCTAAAAAACAAGGCTGGTATAATAACGGTAACAGAATATACCAATATGGAGATTCTTATTTTCAAGCAAGAGGTATTGTGGGCAATACCGTAAAAAATGCATTAGGAGGAGCAACCACAGGAGATGCGAATGGTAACCCAAAGTTTTGTTCCAAGCGATGCGCACAATTGCATTAATACATACTACGAATTAGACTTTCGGGATCTATTAAACAAACATCAAGCTTTCTTATGAAAGCTTGATGTTTACCCAAAATCATTTTTTGACTAACTTTGTCAAATTATGAAAAGCGTTGCCGAGTCACTTCGAGAAGTCAGAAAACAGAGTAAACTTACCTTGCAGGAAGTTTCTGGAAAGACACGAATTGACGTTGGTATTTTGAGTAAGATTGAAAGAGGCGTTCGTCCTATTTCAATGGAACAACTGGAAACCCTTACCACACTTTACAAATTGAATTTCACAGAGCTTAAGAAGAACTTGACGGCTGAGCAAATTGTCGCTTTTGTTGCTTACGAAAGCAGTCCGGATGAAATCTTAAAGATTGCAGAACAGAAATTAGCATACGCAACAAAGACGATTAAGCCTTTGAGCAAAATTGTTAACGAGCTCAAAGCTGTCTTCAAAAAGTTTCCTCAAATTCAGAAAGCGTGGATCTTTGGATCATATGCCCGCGGCGAGATGACTTCAAAAAGTGATATTGATGTTGTAATTACTGTGGGAAAAGGATTCACCTATTTCCAATTGGCAGATGTTCAGTACCAAGCAGAAAATAAACTTGGAATTAAAGTGGATATCGGATTTAAAAGATCGCTCGATAAAACAGTGAGTAAGCACGCAGAAAAAGATATGAAACTGATTTATGGAAGAACCAAATAAATACAACTTCCCTGAACTCATTCAAGCCGTTCCTGAGTTAGGGGCATTTGTGAAAATGAATGCATACGGAAATGAGAGTATTGATTTCTTCAATGCGGAAGCGGTGAAATTGCTGAATAAAGCGTTGCTGAAAAGCAATTACGGAATTGCGCATTGGGACATTCCCGCCAATTATTTGTGTCCTCCCATTCCGGGAAGAGCAGAATACATGCACCAAGTAGCCGATCTGTTGTACAAGAACAACGCGGAATATCTTCAAGATAAAAAATTGGGAAACAACATTCGTGTGCTCGATGTAGGAGTGGGCGCGAACTGCATCTATCCCATTGTTGGCGCGCACGATTACAACTGGAATTTCGTTGGAACCGACATCGATGAAAAGGCCCTTGCCGCTTCACAAAAAATTGTAAACGAGAACGATTCACTTCAACATAAAATTGAATTGCGTCATCAAAAAAATCCGCACGACATCTTTCACGGAATAATTCTTCCCAATGAAAAATTCCATCTTACCGTGTGCAATCCGCCATTCCACGCGTCGCTTCAAGAAGCACAACAAGGGAATCTTCGCAAAAACAGAAACCTGAAAAACACGCGCAACACCAAAGTGCAATTGAATTTCGGCGGACACGGAACCGAGCTC